>DATEIF010000094.1:0-5775 GCA_035279205.1 Vineibacter sp. | reverse complement strand
CTTGGCCTCCTCGGGCGAGCGGCCGCAGGCTTCGCGCAGATAACGCCAGTTGTTCCAGTCGGAGATCATGGCCAGCTCGTCGAACAGATCCCGCCGGATGCTGGGCGGCAGGCCTCTGAGTTCTCTGCCGAATACGTCCATGGCGAACTCCCGCAGGTTGCCGCGGCCGCGCTGAATGAGACCGTCGATCTCCGGGATGTGGCGGGCCATCTGCACCGTGCGCAACAGCAACGGCGTGAACTGCTCGCAAATATCGCCGCGCAGATCCACATAGCCCGCGATCCGCTGCTCCAGCGCGGTGCCGCCGCGAAAGGCGCCATAACGGGCAACGAGCTCATCCAGCACCTGGATCACCATCGCCACGATGACGCCGCCGAAACCGCTGAAGTATTTCAGGAGGATCCGCGGCGACACGCCGGCCCGGCGTGCGACATCTTCCAGGGTAGGCTCCCGTCCGCCGGCCAGAAACAGCTCGCGTGTGGCACTGATGATGGCCTGGCGGGTACGGATGCCCCGAAGCACGCGCCCATCGACGCGCGAGATCTCTTCCTCGGGACCTGCCCTATGATGAAGCACGCTGGGGCTTCTCCTCTTGCGTCTGCCGATCCAGTGCCTGTGGCTAGCAGCCCCGCCGCGCCGGCGATAGTACTATTTGCACAAAAATGTTGTTCTCCCGCGGCGGTGATCATTGCCGTCAGGCGTGTGAGAACATCGGCTTGCCCGCGACGGGCATCTCGGCGCGCAAAATGACGCCAGCGTCGATTTTTCCGCTGCGGCGCGAGACCACCGCGTGCAGCGACCGATTGTCGGTGCCGCCGAAGGCGATGTTGGTACAGAACATGTCATCGCCGGCGTCCAACACGTGGGTGGGACGGCCCAGCGCATCGAAGCGCCACACCGACGTGCTGGGATGGGCGATGACCACACCACCCTCGGCATCCAGCGCGACGCCGTCCGGCCCGGCATGGCCGCCGGACATCTGGATGAAGAGCCCGACCTTGCTGACCGAACCGTCGGCCATCAGCGGCAGCCGCCAGACGGCGTTGGCACGGGTGACGCCGACATAGAGCACGGTTTCATGGAGGTTCATCACCAGCCCGTTCGGGCTGGGCACGGTGTCGACCAGGCAATCGAGCCGACCGGCGGTCGAGTAGCGATAGACGCGCCCTGTCGGATCATGAAGACCGGTCTGCCCCTGGTCGGTGAAATAGAGATCGCCGTTGGCGGCGAAGAACAGGTCGTTGACGCCCTTGAAGCTTTCGGACCTCACGGTCTCGATCAGCGGCGTCACGTTACCGTTTGCCGGATCGAGCAGCACGATGCCGCGTTTGTAGTCAGTGATGAAGATGCGACCATCACGATGGATCTTCAGCCCGTTGGGCCAGCCGTCGTACTCGGTGATCAGGGCCCAGTCGCCCGCCGGTGAGATCCGGAAGACCCGCCCGAACGGAATGTCCGTCACATAGAGATTGCCGGCACGATCGAAGCTCGGCCCTTCGAGGAAGCAATCCAGCGCCGCACCAGCGGCGTTGGTATCGCCCCACGCCGTGCGCCGCGGCTTGCGGAAGGTGTCCGGCAGACGCGTGAAGATTGCCGCGGACACGGGCTTGGGTGGCGCATACATGGAGGCTCTCCTGCAAAATACGACGATTGAAGGCTCCATTTGATGCGTCTAGGCTCATGGCAACAAAGAAAATTCTTTAGGGACGAAACCATGAAACGCATAGCAGCTCTGGGTGTGACGTTGGCGATGCTCGGTTGGCTCGGATGTCCGGCCGCGCAGGCACAGGCGCGACTCTGCGATAAACCGCAGCAGATGGAGGGGTTCAAGACCTGCGCCAATGTCGAGAAGGCCAAGGCCGAGGGCGCCTTCGTGCTCTACTCGACCGATCCCGAGCAGGGCCAGGTGAAACTGCTCGCCGCCTTCAACAAGCTGTTCCCGGAGATCAAGACCAGCTACGTGCGCCTGCAGGCCGGCGCGCTCTACGCCAAGGTCCTGTCCGAGCGGCAGGCCAAGTCGTATCTGGTGGACGTGATCCAGATCTCCGACATGGGCATGATCCTCGACTTCCAGCGGCGCGGCGGCTTCCGCCAGTACATCTCGCCGGAGATGGCCGCCTACAAGCCGCAGTACAAGAGCGAGCCTGAAGGGTTCTGGACCTGGGGCTCGATCATCATGGCCGGCATCGCCTACAATCCCAACAACGTCCCCGCTGCCGAGGCACCGAAGAAGTGGGAGGATCTGCTCGACCCGAAATGGACCGACGCGATCAACGTCAAGGTCTCTAATTCGGGCCTGCAGCACGGCGTCTGGTACATGCTCAAGCCGATCCTGGGCGACGAGTACTTCAAGAAGCTCGCCGCCGTGAAACCAAAGGCATTTGACTCGTATGTCCAGCAGTACGGCCGCTTGGTCGACGGCCAGGACAAGATCATCATGGGCGCGCAGTACTCGGGCTACATCGAGTTCAAGGCCAAAGGGGCCCCACTGGCGTTCGTCTTCCCCGAAACCGGCGTGCCGGCAGTGTCGGAAACCTACGGTATCGTGGCCGACGGCCCGCATCCCAACGCCGCCGATCTGTTCATGGACTGGTTCCTCTCGCCGCCCGGCCAGAAGGCGCTGAGCGATGCATTGCTGCTGCATTCGCCGCGCGACGACGTGCCGGCGCC
Source organism: Vineibacter sp. (assembly GCA_035279205.1). Taxonomy (GTDB): domain Bacteria; phylum Pseudomonadota; class Alphaproteobacteria; order Reyranellales; family Reyranellaceae; genus Vineibacter. Next base: position 3,105 of record DATEIF010000094.1, on the reverse strand, counting down.
GGCCGGCAGCGTGCCGCTCAAGGACATGAAGCTCCTCGTGCCGGCCGACTGGAACGCCTTCGAGAAGGACAGACCGTCTTTCGCCAAGGAGTGGGACCGGATCGTCGGCGCGCGTCGCTGAGACTGTTCACGCCGGCGCCTCGGGAGTGTCCCGCCCCCGCTTCAATTGGCAGATCGTGGTGACGCTCGCGGTCCTCGTGATCGTGAGCTTCCTCGTCTTGCTGCCCATGGTGTTCCTGGTCGGCGAATCGCTGAACACGGGCGATCCCATGGCATTCCCGCCGACCGAATTCGGCATCGAGAACTACATCGCGATGTTCGATGAGGACCTGCACGTCCTCACCAACACGGTCGTCATCGCGGTGATGGCGACCGTGATGGCCATCTTCATCGGCTTCACGCTGGCCTGGATCCTGACCCGCACCAACGTCCCTGGCCGGGAGATCTTGGAGCGACTGCTGGAGCTGCCCTACTACATGACGCCGCTGGTCGGCGCGCTCGCCTGGGCGGTGCTGGCCAGCCCCAAGAGCGGCTTCTTCAACCAGCTCTGGCAAGCGCTTGGCGGGCGCGGTGATCTGTTCAACGTCTATTCGATGTTCGGCATCGCCTGGATCATGGCGCTGTTCGAGGGCACCGTGGCCTTCGTCATGATCTCGGCGTCGATGAAATCGATGGACCCGGCGCTGGAGGAATCGGCGCGCGTCATGGGCGCCTCCAAGCTGCGCACGGCGCTCACCGTCACCCTGCCCCTGGTGATGCCCGGCGTGCTGGGCGCGACGCTGTTCGTGTTCGCCGAGATGCTGGGCTCGTTCGCCGCCGCCCTCGTGATCGGCATTCCGGCCCGCGTTTATGTGATCACCACCGCGATCTGGGACTCGACGCTCGCCTATCCGCCGGCCTACGGCCGCGCCTCGGCGATGGGCCTGGCGCTGTTCCTGGTGATGTTCGGCATGCTGACATTCTATCGCTGGGTCGTGAACCGCGGCAGCTTCGCCACCATCACCGGCAAGGCCTTCCGGCCGCGGCCCATGGACATGGGGCGCCTGGCCTGGGTGCTGCTCGGCGTCTGCCTGCTCTACATCCTGCTGGCCGTCGTGCTGCCGATCGCGGCGCTGGTCATCACCTCGCTGGAGCGCTTCGCGACGGCACTGCTGGCCCAGGCGCAATTCACCTGGGCCAACTACGAGACAGCGCTGTCACTGGGGCCGGTGCGTACCGCCATGGTCAACAGCCTGGGGCTGGGTTTCGGCGTCGCGTCGGTGGGCGTGCTCATCATCGCGTTGCTGGTCTGGATCATCTACCGCTCGCAGCTCCTGGGGCGCGGGGCCATCGAGTACCTCGCGATGTTTCCGCAGGCCGTGCCGCGCCTGGTGTTCGGCCTGGCGCTGCTGTGGGCATGGATCAACATGCCGGTTCCCATCTACGGCACGCTGTGGCTGCTGGCGTTGGCCTATTTCACCGTGATGCTGCCGATCGGCGTGCGCACGCTCGCCGGCGTCGTGCTGCAGATCGACAAGAGCCTGGAGGAGTGCGCCCGTGTCTGCGGCGCCGGCTGGGGCTACCAGCTGCGTACCGTGACGCTGCCGCTGCTCAAGCCCGGCGTCATCGCGGCCTGGCTGCTGATCTTCATGGCCTGCGTGCGCGAGCTCGGCGTGTCGGTCTTCCTGATGGGCCCCAACGCCAAGGTGATCGCGCCCTCGATCGTCAACGCCTTCGCCACCAGCGGCGTCGAGCTCACCGCGGCGATGGCGCTGATCCAGACCTTCACGGTCATCGTCGCGCTGATCATCCTGTTCCGCCTGACGCGCGGCATGACGAAGGAAATGACGTGAGCCCGACCCGTATCGACGTGAAGGATCTCGTCATCCACTATGGCGACGCGGTTGCCGTGAACGGCGTGAGCTTCACCGTCGGCCGCGGCGAGCACGTGACCCTGCTCGGTCCATCCGGTTGCGGCAAGACCACGACCCTGCGCGCCATTGCCGGGCTGGAGAAACCCTCGGGCGGCAGTATCCGTATCGACGGCCAGCCGATCTATGATGCCGCCGAGCGCAAGAACGTGCCGACTGAGCAGCGCGGCGTCTCGATGGTGTTCCAGTCCTACGCCATCTGGCCCCACATGACGGTGTTCGACAATGTTGCCTACGGCCTGCGCGTGCGCAAGCAGGCCAAGGCCGACATCGCCGCCAGCGTCGAACGCGCGCTCGACCTGGTCCAGATGCGCCACCTGGCCGACCGCTCGGCATCCAAGCTCTCGGGCGGCCAGCAGCAGCGCGTGGCGCTGGCTCGCGCCGTCGCCTTCTCGCCCACCGTGGTGCTGTTCGACGAGCCGCTCAGCAACCTCGACGCCAAACTGCGCGCGGAGATGCGGGTCGAGCTGCGCGAGTTGCAGCGCCGGCTCGACATCACCTCGGTCTACGTGACGCACGACCAGGAAGAGGCGCTGGCGATCTCCGACCGCGTCATCGTGATGAATGTCGGCGTCATCGAGCAGATCGGCACGCCGGAGGCGATCTACAACAGCCCGCGCAGCCGCTTCGTGGCCGATTTCGTCGGCTCCGCCAACATCATCAAGGGACGACTGACGACGGGCCCGGATGGCGGTGGTGCGCGCATGTTCGAGGCTGACGGTGGCGTTTCCCTGCGGGTGACGGCGCCGCACACGGTGCGCGGCGACGAGACCGAGGTGGCGGTGCGCACTGCCTATATCGACCTCGAGCCCAGGGCCGGCGACAACCACATCGCCGGCACAGTGCGCCAGCGCATGTTCCACGGCGACTTCGTGCAGTACATCGTCGACTGTCCGTGCGGCAGCTTGATCGTTCGCCGCCCGCCGACCAATCTGCTCGATGAGGGCACCGCGGTCACGCTGTCGTTCTCGGTCGAGCACTGCGTGTTGCTGGAGGCTTAGTTCCCTCTCCCGCTCGCGGGAGAGGGAGGGGCCCGTCGCGCGAAGAGCGATGGGAGGGTGAGGGATTACAGACGCGGCACCTCGTGCTTAGCCCCTCACCCGCCGAGCGCTGCGCGCTCGTCGACCTCTCCCGCTTGCGGGAGAGGTTAAGCCGCCGTGGCGTCATCGGCCGGTGGCGATGTCGGCGCTGCCGG
>DATEIF010000093.1:0-12816 GCA_035279205.1 Vineibacter sp. | reverse complement strand
TGTCGGGGGCGCGCCCCCGACAGCGGCCACCGGCGGCACAGAAAGTGTAACCGATGTATCCGGTCCAAAGTGTTACCGATGTATTCGGTCGCACACCCTCCCTCTCCCCCCACTTTCGTGGGCGGAGAGGGTATTACCGTTCACCCAGCCTGCTCGCCGGTCGTCACAGCGGTGGCGCCGGTCGTCCCATTTCCCAACGAATTCAGATCCTTGTCGGCGACAACCCGGTGGTCTGCATCCACAGGGACCTCCCCATGAGCCTCACCTCGCCCGCCGATCGCCGCGCCGACATTGACTGGTTGCGGGTCTGTGCCTTCGGCCTGCTGATCCTCTACCACGCCGGCATGGCCTATACTTCGTGGAGCTGGCACGTGAAGGATCCCCAGCACGCGGCGTGGCTGGAGGTCGTCATGCGGTTCATGAACCGCTGGCGCATGCCGCTGGTGTTCCTGGTGTCCGGCGCCGCTATCCTGCTGGCGCTGGGCCGGCGCACGCCCGGCGCCTTCGTGCGCGACCGCCTGCAGCGCCTGCTGCTGCCCCTGGCGTTCGGCATGCTGGTGATCGTGCCGCCGCAGGTCTATCTCGAGCGCGTGCAGCGCGGCCAATTCTCCGGTTCCTTCCCGGAATTCCTGCCGCAGGCGTTTACAGGCACCTACCCCGCCGGCAACATGAGCTGGCACCATCTCTGGTTCCTGGCCTACGTGCTGATCCTGACCCTGGTGCTGCTGCCGGTGTTCTTGTGGATGCGCTCAGCGGTGGGCGCCGCCTGGCTCGACCGCCTGTCACGGCGTGCCGCAAACCACGGCGTCACGCTGTGGCTGCTGGCGCTGCCGCCGACCGCGATCCAGTTCTGGCTGGCGCCATTGTCATCCAACCGCAACGGGCTGGTCGGCGACTGGGTCGGGCTCGCCAGCGCCGCGTTGCTGCTGGTCTATGGCGCCCTGCTGGTGCGCGGCCCGATCCTGACGGACGCACTGGCGCGCCAGCGCTGGGTGGCGCTGGCCACGGGCGTCGTGTCGTATGCCGCCCTGTATGTCTTCTTCTTTTCCAACCCGGCCTGGCCCAGCCCGGCGCTGGTCGGCGGGCTGGACCATATCCTGCTGGAGAACATCAACGGGCTTGCCTGGCTGTTCGCCATCATCGGCTTCGCCACACGGCACCTGCGAACACGACCCCCGCTTCTCGCCTACGCCACCGAGGCCGTCTATCCGTTCTACATCCTGCACCAGACGGTGACGGTGATCGTCGCCTACCACTTGGCCGCGGTCGACCTGCCCGTGACCGTGAAGTTCGTGCTGACCACCGGCGCGACATTCCTCGGCACGTGGCTGATCTATGAAGGCGTGGTCCGCCGCATCGATTTGCTGCGGCCGTTGTTCGGCCTGAAGATGCGCGGCGGCGGATCGCGGTCGCGTCGCCGCCTGGCGGCGCTGGGCACGCCATGACCCGTCGAGTCGCGAGGTGGCGGATGTGGCTGTGGATCAGCGCTGCGATCGTGGGCCTGGTCGTGCTGGGTGGCGGCGCCTTCGTCTATGCGTTCCAGTATCGGCCGCCGCAAGCCACCGTCGCCGGCAAGCCGGCGCCCTGGACGCCGGTCGCCGACGATCTGTCGTGGATCAATACCGGCGGCGATCCCGGTCATGGACGCTATTCGGCGCTGGCGCAGATCACGCCCGCCAACGTGGCGCATCTGGCGCCGGCCTGGACCTATCACACCGGCGAGCTGCAACGCCGCGGCGCGGCGGCACGGCGCGGCAAGTTCCAGGCCACGCCGATCCTGGCCGCCGGCCACCTGGTGCTCTGCACACCTTTCAACCGTGTGATTGCGCTCGACCCCGCCACGGGTGCCGAGCGCTGGGTCTACGATCCGCAATTGTCCGACGCCACGATCGCGCAGATTGGCAAGGCGATCGCCTGTCGCGGCGTGGCGCAATGGACGGATTCGCAGGTCGCCGCGGACGCACCCTGCGCCGTGCGCATCCTGACGGCGACCAACGACCTGCGGCTGATCGCGCTCGATGCGCGCACCGGACGCCCGTGTCCCGGCTTCGGTGATAGCGGCACCGTGACCATCGTGCCGGACAAGCCGCTGATGGATGCGGAAGAACTGCACATCACCTCGGCGCCGGCGGTGATCGGCGATGTCGTGGTCGTGGGCTCGGCCAGCGCCGACAACCGGCGCATCGATGCGCCGTCGGGCATGGTGCGCGCCTTCGACGCCCGCAGCGGTGCCCTGCTGTGGACCTTCGATCCGGTGCCGCGCCGGTTCGATGCGGTCGCCAGCCCGACCTGGGAAGGCGAGTCGGCGGCTCGCACCGGCCAGGCCAATGTCTGGGGCCCGATCTCCGTCGATGCCGAGCGCGACCTCGTGTTCCTGCCGACGTCGAGCCCGAGCCCGGATTTCTATGGCGGCATGCGATTGGGCGCCAATCGCGACGCCAACAGCGTCGTTGCCGTGCGCGGCCGCACCGGCGAGGTCGTCTGGCGCTTCCAGACCGTGCATCACGATCTGTGGGACGCCGACGTGCCGGCGGGGCCAACCATGATCACGCTGACGCGCGAGGGCCGGCCGGTGCCGGCGCTGGTGTTCGCCACCAAGAAAGGCTTCGTCTTCGTGCTGAACCGCGAGACCGGCGAGCCGCTGTTCGCGGTCGAGGAGCGTCCGGTGCCGGCATCCGACGTGCCGGGCGAACGTACGCATCCGACGCAACCGTACTCGACCGGGCTGCCCGCGATCGTGCCGCATCATATCGCGGCCGACGACGCTTTTGGCATCGTCCTCTTCGATCGCATCGCCTGCCGACGCGCCATGGCGCGGGCGCGCAATGAGGGCCCGTTCACGCCGCCCAGCCTGCAGGGCACCATCCAGTTTCCGATGAGCGGCGGCGGTGCGAACTGGGGCGGCGTTGCAGTCGATCCCCGCACCAACCGCCTGGTGGTGAACACCAACCGGGTCATGCACCTGCTGACGCTGATCCCGGCCGACCAGGTCGAGGCGGCGCGGCGCGCCAATCCCGGCGTCGAAATCACCCGCCAGCGCGGCGCACCTTATGGCATCCGCCGCGAGGTCATGCTCTCGCCGCTGGGCATGCCGTGCAATCCGCCGCCATGGGGTGCGCTCACTGCGATCGACCTGCCGAGCGGCAAGCTGGCGTGGGAGTCCACCTTGGGCACGACCAAGGGCTTGGTGCCCTTGGGCCTGTCGTTCCGCTGGGGCACGCCCAATTTCGGCGGCCCGATCATCACGTCAGGCGGCCTGGTGTTCATCGGCGCCACCACCGACAACATGCTGCGCGCCTTCGACCTGCAGACGGGCGCCGAGTTGTGGGCAGGCGAGCTGCCCGCCGGCGGCCAGGCGACGCCGATGACCTACGCGGTCGGCGGGCGGCAGTATGTGGTCATCGCCGCCGGCGGCCACTCCGCGCTGGGCACCAGGATCGGTGATACGGTGGTGGCGTTCGCACTGCCTTCACCTCTCCCGCAAGCGGGAGAGGTCGACAGGCGCGGAGCGCCTGGCGGGTGAGGGGCAAAGAACGAGGCGCCCCGTGTGTTGCCCCTCATCCTCCCATCACGCTGCGCGTGATGGGCCCCTCCCTCTCCCGCTTGCGGGAGAGGGATTCACTCCACCTTCGCGCCCGAGATGCGCACAACTTCGGTCCACTTGGCGACTTCGGCCTTGATGAAGGCGCGGTAGTCGTCGGGCGTGCCAGCATCGGCCACGGCGCCCAGCTCGATGATGCGTTTCGTCACCTCGGGCCGGGCGAGTTGGGCGCGCACGTCGGCGCTGATCTTCTCGACGATGGCGGCCGGTGTCTTGGCCGGCGCCACGATGCCGGCCCAGCCAGCGGCGTCGAACCCGGCGATGGTCTCGCCGATGCTGGGCACGTCCGGCATCTGCGGAGCGCGCTTGGCCGTCGTGACGGCAATCGCCTTGATGCGGCCATCGCGCACGTGCGACAGCGCCGAGGTCACGCTGTCCATCATCAGCTTGATATGGCCGCCCAGCAGATCGCTCAGCGCCGGTCCGCTGCCTTTGTAGGGAATGTTGCGGATGTCGACCGCGGCCTTGTGCTTGAACAGCTCCATCGACAGGTGCTGCGAGGAGCCGACGCCCGGTGAGCCGTAGCCCAGCTGGCCCGGCTCTTTTTTCGCCAGTGCGATCAGCTCGGCCAACGTGTTGACCGGCAGCGACGGGTGCGCCGTGATGACCAGCGGCGCCTGCACAAGGTTCGTGCACGGCGCAAAATCGACCAGCGGATCATACGGCAGCTTGCCGGCATAAAGACCGGGATTGATGCCGAGCTGGCCGCTGGCCGCCACCACGATCGTGTAGCCGTCGGCCGGCGCATTCTTGGCGCTCTCCATCACCGGGATACCGGCGCCGCCGCCTTTGTTCTCGACCACCACGGGCTGCTTCCACAGCGGCGACAGTAGCTCGGCCGCCAAGCGAGCGAAGGTGTCCGTGGCCTGGCCCGGCGGATAGGGCACGACGAACTTCACCGGTCGCTCCGGGTATGCGCCCTGCGCGCGCAACGCCCCCGGCAGCAGCAGCGACGCACCACCCGCCAGCACGCCACGCCGACCAACACCTTGCCTCCGCATCCGCGGTCTCCCCCTTTATTGCTCCAACGCAACCGCAGGCTATCGCATGGCGGATGGCGGCAGTGGAATCGTCAGAAACGATGAACGCGCAGGCATCACAAGCGTGATATCTAGTCCACCTTGGCACCGGAGATGCGCACGACCTCGGTCCACTTCGCGACCTCGGCCTTGATGAAGGCGTGATACTGCTCGGGCGTATTGGAATCGGGAATGCCGCCCAGCTCGATGATGCGCTGCGACACCTCGGGCAACGCGATCTGGGCGCGTATGTCGGCGCTGACCTTCTCGACGATGGCGCGCGGCGTCTTGGCCGGCGCCACGATGCCCGACCAGCCGGCGGCATCGAAGCCCGGGACGGTCTCGCCGATCGCCGGCACGTCGGGCAACTGCGGCACGCGCTTGGCCGTCGTCACGGCGATCGCCTTGATGCGGCCATCGCGCACATGCGGCAACGCCGAGGTGACGCTATCCATCATCAGCTTGATATGGCCACCCAGCAGATCCGACACCGCCGGGCCGCTGCCCTTGTAGGGGATGTTCCGGATGTCGACCTGGGCCTTGTACTTGAACAACTCCATCGACAGGTGCTGCGAGCTGCCGACACCCGGCGAGCCGTAGCCGAGCTGGCCAGGATCCTTCTTGGCGAGCGCGATCAGCTCGGCCAGCGTATTGACCGCCAGCGACGGGTGCGCCGTGATCACCAGCGGCACCAGGAAGATGTTGGAGCACGGCGCGAAATCGGTGACCGCATCGTAGGGCAGCTTGCCGGCGTACAGGCCGGGATTGATGCCAAGCGTGCCGCTGGTGCCGACCAGCAGCGTATAGCCGTCGGGTGTCGCGTTCTTCACGCCTTCCATCGCCGGAATACCGGCACCGCCACCCTTGTTCTCGACCACGATCTGCTGCTTCCACAGGGGCGACAGCCGCTCGGCCATCAGTCGCCCGAACGTGTCGGCCGCCTGTCCCGGCGGGAACGGCACGACGAACTTCACCGGGCGGTCGGGATACGCCGCCTGCGCCTGCGCCGACAACGGCAGCGCCATCGCGGCGCCTGCTGCGATCATGCCGCGGCGCCCGAGAAACCCTCCTGCCATCCCTTCCTCCCTGGCGATCCCATCGTCTGGTGCCTGCTTTTGGCACGACGCCCAGTGAATCCCAAGAAATTCCCGAATGCCGGTTGACTCCTGCGCCATCCGAAATTAACTCTTGCGTTAATAAACCGATCTGATGGTAAAACGGTGAGCCTGGGATGAACGCGATGACCAAGCGGCGCGACGAAGCTCAGCAGGACAGACCAGCGTCGTTCCTGACCGAACAACAGACGGCGGTGCGCGACCTCGCCCGCCAGGTGGCGACCGAGGTGATTGCGCCCACGGCCGCCGCGCGGGACCGTGACGCCGCCTGGCCGCACGCCGAGCTCAAGGCGCTGGCCGAGCTCGGCTTCATGGGCATGCTGCTGCCCGAGGCGTTCGGCGGCGCCGATATCGGCTTCGTCGGCTACTGCCTGGTGCTGGAGGAAATCTCTGCCGCCGACGGCGGCGTCGGCACCATCGCGCATGTGCACAATACCAGCGCGCTGTGCATTGCACGCCACGGCAATACAGCCCAGCAACAACGCTACCTGCCGGCCATGGCGCGCGGCGAGAACATCGGCGCCTTTCTGCTCACCGAGCCGCAGGCCGGTTCCGACACCGCCGCCTTCCGCGCCAGCGCCCGGCGCGACGGCCGCGACTTCATCCTCAGCGGCACCAAGCAGTTCATCTCCAACGGCAGCGAGGCCGGCACCGCCCTGGCCCTTGTTCAGACCGACAGGGGTGCCGACAAGCGCGGCTTCACAATTTTCATCCTCGATCCCAAGGCTTCCGGCTACCGCGTGGCGCGGGTCGAAGACAAGATGGGCCAGCGCACCGCGCATGTGGCGCAGATCGCGCTCGAGGATCTGCGGGTGCCGGAAGAGAACGTGCTGGGTGGCGTCGGCGGCGGCTACGGCACCGTGATGTCCGCACTGTCCGAGGGCCGCATCGCGATCGCGGCCCAGGCCGTGGGTATCGCGCGCGCCGCGCTGGACTGTGCCGTACGCTACGCCCGCGAACGCGAAGCCTATGGCCGTCCGATCATTGAACTGCAGGCGGTGTCGTTCCGACTGGCCGAGATGGCCATGCAAGTCGATGTTGCGCGGCAGTACTACCTGCATGCCGCCCGGTTGCAGGAGGCTGGCGTGCCCTGCTTCAAGGAAGCGGCCATCGCCAAGCTCTACGCCAGCGAAATGGCCGAGCGCGTGTGCTCGGACGCACTGCAGGTGCACGGCGGCTACGGCTACCTGCGTGACTTCCCGGCCGAGCGTTACTGCCGCGACGTGCGCGTCTGCAAGATCTACGAAGGCACCAGCGACATCCAGAAGCTGATCATCTCCCGTAACCTGTGAGGTAATTGACTGGCGGTTAGAAAAACGACGTCGCTATGGGCGAATTTGACCGGAACGTCAAAAGACGATACTTAAGGCCTGTCTCGTTCGAGTGCGATCATGCTGTCATCCCGAGCACAGCGAGGGATCCAGGGACGGCGCCTGGATCCCTCGCTGCGCTCGGGATGACAGCCGAGATCAGGCAACCGCGTGCGTCCAATCGAACGAAACAGGCTCTAGTCGCCGGCATTCGAGAGGTCTTCAGTGCAGCGTGGTCGTCATTCAGCAGCCTGGAAAAACGTCGTCCTCAGCCGCGACCAGCAATTTGCCCTGAAACGGGCGGCGCTGTTGCGCGAGGCCGGCCGCGCCTTCAGCGCCCAGGGCTACCACGATACTTCGCTGGACGATGTCGCCAAGACGCTCGGCGTCACCAAGGCGGCGCTCTACTACTACGTCAAGAACAAGCAGGAGATCCTGTTCGAGTGCCACATGCAGGCACAGGACCTGGGCGAAACGGCCCTGCAGTACAGCGAGCAGAACGGCCGCACCGGCCGCGAGAAGATCCTGCTGCTGGCCCAGAAGTACATCGAGCTGATCACCGGCGAGATGGGCTCGTTTGCGGTCCTGGGCGAGTTCGACGCACTGGATGCCGAGAACCGCACCATCATCGCCCGCCGTCGCGACAAATTCGACCGGCACTTCCGGCGTCTGGTCAGCGACGGCATCGCCGACGGCAGCATCCGGGCCGTCGACCCCAAGCTCACCGTGTTCTTCTTCATGGGCGCCATCAACTGGATGACGCGATGGTTTCGGCCCGATGGTCCGCTGCCGGGCGAAGAGATCGCTCGGCATTTCGCCGACCTGCTCGACAAGGCGATCTCATCGGCGCAAGCCGCCAAGCCGGCCGTCCGCACACGCGCACGCGCCTGATCGCGCCGCCGCCCGGCAGCCGAGCACCGATCAGCGGAACGCGCAACATGCGCTGCCATGGAATCGACTTGACCGGATTTGACCGATCAGTAATGGATACTGCCAAGTAGTAAAAAAAGAGACGTCGACCACGACGCACCGGGTGACAGGCTGTCGGACAACGACAACCGCCGAGAGGGAGGAGTGATGAACCGTGCAGCTTCCCGCGTGACGGAGAGATCGTGAGCGCCATGGTTTCCACGGGCTCTGCAACCACGCCCGCCACGGCACGCACGACGGCCCCCGTCCTCACGGCGCAGGATATCCGCCTGGCCTTCGGTGGCGTGGTCGCGCTCGACCAGGTGTCGGTCGCCGTCGGGGCCGACGAACTGGTCGCCGTCATCGGCCCCAACGGCGCGGGCAAGACGTCCCTGATGAACTGCCTCAGCGGCTTCTACCGGCCGCAGAAAGGCGAGGTGCGCTTCAACGGCACCACGCTGACCGACAAGGGCGTGCACGACATCGCCCGCCTCGGCCTGGCACGCACCTTCCAGGGCACGCACATCTTCTCCGGCATGACCGTCATCGAGAACATCATGGTCGGCCGCCACATCCACATGAAGAGCTCGATCCCGGCCGCCTTCCTGCATTTCGGTCCGGCGCGTGCCGAGGAGTTCCGCCACCGCGAGGTGGTCGAGGAGATCATCGAGCTGCTGGAGATCGAGGCGATCCGCCACCAGCCGGTCGGCAGCCTGGGCTATGGCCTGCGCAAGCGTGTCGACCTCGGCCGGGCGCTGGCGCAGGAACCCAAGATTTTGCTGATGGACGAGCCCATGGCGGGCATGAACACCGAGGAAAAGGAAGATCTCGCCCGCTTCGTGCTCGACGTGCGCGAGGCCCGCGGCATCCCCGTGGTGCTGGTCGAGCACGACATGGGCGTGGTGATGGATCTCGCCGACCGCATCGTGGTGCTCGACTTCGGGCGCAAGATCGCCGAGGGCACGCCCAAGGAGATCCAGGCCGACCCGGCCGTGCTCAAGGCCTATCTCGGCGAGGGTGACCGCTGATGCTGCCGATGCGCACCCTGCCCCAGCTGCTGCTGGAGCGTGCCGGCGAAAATCCCGGCCGGCTGGTCGAACGTCACAAGTATCGCGGCATCTGGCGCGAATACACCTACGCCGACGTACTGGACAATGTGCGCGCCTTTGCGCTGGGCCTGCACGCGCTCGGCCTGAAGCCGGGTGAGACCGTCGCCATCATCGGCGAGAACGAACCCGAGCATTTCTGGGCCGAGTTCGCGGCACTCGCGCTGGGCGCCAAGGCCGTGTCGCTCTATCCCGACCTTACCGCCGACGAGGTCGAGTACCTGCTGACCGACAGCCAGGCCGTGTACCTGGTGGCGCAGGACCAGGAGCAGGTCGATAAGGGATTGGCCGTGCTGCCCCGCGTGCCCTCGTTGCGTCGCCTCATCTACTGGGACGACACCGGCATGTGGTCCTACCGCCAGGACGTGCTGGCGACGTTCGAGACCATCCAGGCTGACGGCCGCCAGCGGCACGCGGCCGAACCTGAGCTGTTCGCCACCCTGGTCGCAGCCGGCAAGCCCGACGATATCGCGGTGCTCTCCTACACGTCCGGTACGACCGGGCGTCCCAAGGGCGTGGTGATCACGCACCGCTATCTGGTCGACAACGCCCATCGTCTGATCACGGCCACCGGTGCCAAGCCCGGCATGGAGTACCTCACCTACATCGCGCCGGCATGGGGCACCGAGCAGCTGTTCGGCATCACCATCGGCATGGTCCTGCCGCTGGTGGTGAACTTCCCCGAGGGCCCGGAAGAGGTGCTGACCAACCTGCGCGAACTCGCCGTCGAGATGCTGCTGTTCGCGCCACGCCAGTGGGAAAGCCTCGCCGCGACCATCCAGGCGCGCATGCTCGATGCCGGCAAGCTGCGTCAGCGCATCTACAACTGGGGCGTCGAGATCGGCCGCCAGGTCAACGTGGCGCGGCTGGACGGCAAGCCGGTGCCGCTGTCGGCACGGCTGGCCTATCCGCTGGCCGAGGCGCTGGTGCTGAAGCCGCTGCGCGACAAGCTGGGGCTGACGCGCGCCAAGGTGGCGCTGTCGGGCGGTTCGACCATGGCGCCGGACGTGTTCCGCCTGTTTCACGCCATCGGCGTGCCGCTGCGCAACCTCTACGGCGCCACCGAGATCGGCATCGTCACCATCCACCAGGGCGCACGCTACGATCTTGAGACCGTCGGCCACTGGGTCGACGTCCATCCCGAGGCCGGCGCCAAGCTGGAATGGAAGGTCTCCGACGCCGGCGAACTGCTGGTGCGCGGCGGCAGCTTCTTCCAGGGCTACTACAACAAGCCGGACAAGAGCGCCGAGCGTATCGTCGACGGCTGGTACCAGACCGGCGACGCCGTTTCGACGACGCAGAACGGCGAGTTGGTCTTCCTCGAGCGCATCGACGATCTGCGGACCTTGCGCACGGGCGAGCGTTTCCCGCCACAGTTCATCGAGACGCGCCTGCGCTTCAGCCCCTTCATCAAGGACATCATGACCTTGGGCGACGAGTCGCGGGACTATATCGGCGCCCTGATCAACATCGACATGAGCGTCGTCTCGCGCTGGGCCGAGGACCGCAACATCGGCTTCTCGACCTTCACCGACCTGTCGCAGAAGCCCGAGGTGGCGGCGCTGATCCGCGAAGAGATCCTGCGCGTCAACCGCTTCCTACCCGAGCCGGCGCGGGTACGTCGCTTCGCCAACTTCCCCAAGGAACTCGATCCCGACGAAGGCGAGCTGACACGCACGCGCAAGCTGCGGCGCGAGTTCCTGATCGAGCGGTATGGCACGCTGATCGACGGACTCTACGGCGGCACCGACAAGGTCACTGTCGAGATCCCCGTCACCTATCAGGACGGCAGGCGCGGCGCGCTGGTGGCCCGGGTCGACATCCACGACGTCGATCCAAGCGCCGCACGCGCGCAACCCGCGGCCGAGAAACTGCGAGCGGTCGGATGATCGATTTCCTGAACTACCTCATCAACGGTGCCCTGGTCGGGCTGCTCTACGCCCTGGTGGCGATGGGGTTCGTCGTCATCTACCGCGCATCGAAGGTGTTCAACTTCGCGCAGGGCGAGCTGGTCGTGTTCGGCGGCTTCCTTGTCTGGTGGATGGTGCTGGCCATGGGCCTGCCGCTGGTGATCGGCCTGCCGCTCGCTTTCGTGGCCGCCGCCCTGTTCGGCCTGCTGATCGAGCGCATCTTCTTCTCGCGCCTGGTGGGCGAGTCGGTATTCGCCATGGTGATGGTGACCATCGGCCTGCTGATCCTGATCCGCGGTCTGATCCTGGTCCTGTTCGGCGCCCAGGTGCGGCCGTTCCCGATCATCGTGCCGCTGAAGCCGGTGATCTTCGGCGACATCCTGATCCCGCGCTCGCTGCTGTTCGGCGCCATCCTCACCGTCATTGTCGGCCTGGGCCTGTCGTGGTTCTTCAACCGCACCCGCCCTGGCCTGCGCATGACGGCGGTGGCGGAGGATCACCAGGTGGCGATGGCGATGGGCATCTCGGTGAAGCGCTCGATCGCATTTGCCTGGATCCTGGGCTCGCTGCTGTCGACCCTGGGCGCCATCATCTATCTCAGCGGCAAGTCGCTCAGCTTCCTCGCCTCCGACATCGGGCTGGCGGCCCTGCCGGTGGCGTTGCTGGCCGGCTTCGAGTCGATCGCGGGCGTGCTGCTGGCCGGCCTGATCGTGGGCATCATCCAGGGCCTGGTCACCGCCTATGTCGATCCGGCCGTGGGCGGCGCCGTCGGCACCGTCTTTCCGTTCGTCATCATGCTGTTCATCCTGTTCGTGCGACCGACGGGCATGTTCGGCTGGAAGACCATCGAGAGGGTCTGAGGTATGGATCCCGCCGGCGTTTTCGCCACCAGCTTCGCCCGTGACCAGGCGCTGATCCGCACGCAGAAGCAGTGGATCGCCTTCGCGATCTTCATCGCCCTGCTGTTCCTGCTGCCCTACGTCGTGGGACCACGGCTGGTCGCGATCTCGACCGCCATGCTGATCTCAGGCGTTGTCGTGATCGGCCTGCAGATCAACACCGGCTATGCCGGCCAGGTGAATCTGGGCCAGGCGGCGTTCATGGGCGTGGGCGCCTATGCCACGGGCGTGCTGGCCACCAAGGCCGGCCTGCCCTTCTGGCTCAGCATCCCGCTGGGCGGCGCAGGCGCTGCCGTGTTCGGCTTCATCTTCGGCCTGTCGGCCGTGCGCATCAAGGGCTTCTACCTGGCGCTGACCACGATCGCCGCGCAGGCCCTCTTCCACTTCCTGATCCTGAACCTGCCGTCGTCCTGGTTCGGGGCTTCCAACGGCTTGACATTGGAGCCGGCGACGCTCTTCGGTATCGCGCTGGCCACCGACCGGTCGATCTACTATCTGTGCCTGGTCGTCACCATCATCATGACCTTCGGTGCCTACGGCATCGTGCGCAGCAACCACGGCCGCGCCTTCGTCGCCGTGCGCGATGACGACGTCGCCTCGGGCATGATGGGCATCAACGTGGTGCGCACCAAGGCGACCGCGTTCCTGATCGGCGCCTTCTACGCCGGCATCGGCGGCGGGCTGTGGGCCTATTACGTGCGCTTCGTCGCCGTCGACCAGTTCACGCTGTTCCACTCGATCTGGTTCATCGCCATGATCATCGTCGGCGGCATGGGCTCGGTGACCGGCGCCCTGATCGGCGTGTTCATCATCACGGCCATCCGCGAGGGCTTCGTGACGCTGGGCCCCAGCCTGGTGCACCAGTTCCCGACCCTGGGCGGCGACGTCGTGTTCGCGACGATGAATGTGTTCCTGGGCGGCATCATCGCGGCCTTCCTGATCTTCGA
>DATEIF010000092.1:0-6571 GCA_035279205.1 Vineibacter sp. | reverse complement strand
GGGATCGACCAGAGTCGTGACGGCAACAATGCCGAACAGAGCCGGCATCGACGGCTCCGTTCGGAGGAAATCATGCAGTACCACCGTATCATCATGATCGGCGCGTTGGCGCTGGGCATCGGTGCCATCGGCGTCCCGGCCTTTTCGCAGGATGCCGCGACAACAATGAACGATGTCGCCTACTGCAATCAGCTCAGCGGCATCTACAACCGTTTCCTGGGCGACTCGACACCCAGCATGTCGACGATCTCGGCCGAGACCGATTGCAACAACGGCCACGTCGCCGAGGCGATCCCGCAGCTCGAAAAGCTGCTGCTCTCCAAGGGCTACAAGCTGCCCGACAAGGCGATCGGTCACCAGCAGTAGTTGACGCCCCGGAGCGCGGGTGTTTCGTCTGCTCGCGTGCAGGCGGGAGGCTCGCGCACCTGGGATTCCCATCGCGCGGCGGCCGTTCTAGGATAGTGCCTCCTATGCGGGCATTGGTATGTGGCCGTTCAAGCGCAAACCGATTGTCGATGTCGACACGGCACGATGGCATGCCGAGAACTTTGCATGGCTGGTGGCGTCGTTCGGCGGCAGCAGGACGTTTGCGACCATCGATTTGGTGCTCCCCAAGCCTGGCTTCTTCCCCTTCGATGGCGAGCAGGGGCATGCTAAGGCGGTGCGCATCTTCGAGCAGGTCAAAGACTACTGCGGGATGCGTGAATGGCCTGTCGGCCTTGTGCAGGATCAGGATGCGGCGTCGGCGCACGCAAAATCGGCATCGCGGTGGGTTCCGGTGGCACAGCGCCAGGCCTTGGGGACGTTTTCCGTGTCGGGCGACACGGTCCAGATCACGTATGAGGAAGCCCTGCTTGCCCAACCCGAACGCCTGATCGCAACGTTCGCCCATGAGCTGGCGCACTACCTGCTGGCAACCGCACCCACGGCACCACCCTGCGCCGACGATGAGCATGAATTCCTCACCGATCTGGCTGCCGTTTATCTCGGCTTTGGCGTGTTCATGGCCAATGCGGTTTATGATTTTCAGGCGATCCACGATGGTGTGACGCACGGCTGGAGCTCGGGACGGTCCGGCTACCTGCCGGAACCGGATTTCATCTTTGCGACGGCGCTCTTCCTCGTCGTCAAGGAACTCGATCCGACACCGGCATATGAATGCCTGAAACCGCACTTGGCGACGTTGTTGAAGCGGGCGTTGCGCGATCTGGCGGTCGACACGCATTTTGCTGATCAGGTGCGTGCCAGTATCCGTGAGGCTGACGCGCGTGAGGCGTCACCAGAGAGCGAACAGCCCACCGCCTGACACCGCCCGGAATAAGCGTGCGCGTGCAGCGGGTCACCCATGCGTCGGATGGCCGATGGTTCCGGGATGGGGCCGGCTTGCGCTAGGATCGCCGATGCAAGGCGGAGGGCGCAATGTCGAGGAAGCTCACGCAGGCGCAGATCGACCGTTACGAGCGTGACGGTTACATCCATCCCGTTGACGTCTTTCCGCGCGAGCAGGCGCTGTCCTACGGTGCTGCGCTCGAGGCTTTCGAGGCGTCGCACGGCTTTCAGCTCGGCAAGGGCTACAACTTCAAGCCGCACCTGCTGTTCACCTGGGTCGATGCGGTCGTGCATCATCCCGCCGTGCTCGACGCGGTCGAGGATCTGATCGGGCCCGACATCCGGCTGTTCCATCTCTCGGTGTGGCCCAAGAACGCGCACGATGCGGCGTTCGTGCCCTGGCATCAGGACGCGACCTACTTCGGGCTCGAGCCGACCGAGCACGTCACCGCCTGGGTGGCGCTCTCGGACGCCCCGGTCGCCGCCGGTTGCATGGAAGTGATCCCGGGCTCGCACAAGAAAGGCCAGCATCACCACGCAACCGACCCGTCACCGCACAACCTGCTGTCGCGCGGCCAGACCTTGAGCGCGGTGCCCGACAATCCGCGCACCGATTTCATGGCGGTCAGCGCCGGCCAGATGTCGCTGCACCACACCTATCTCATGCACCGTTCGGGGCCCAATAACACCGACCACCGCCGGGTCGGTCTGGGCATCAGCTACATTCCCGCGCATGTGCGCTGCCGCAGCGCCACGCGGCTCACCGCGATGCTGGTGCGCGGCACCGACCGCTACGGCCATTTCGATGACGAGCCGCGGCCTGCCGTCGATTATGGCGATGCCGAGCGTGCATTCCACGAAAAAGCGGTGGCGCTGTTCCGCCAATCCAACACCGAGCAGGCGGCGCAATACGCCGATCGCTGACGTTGACGCACGATCGGGCGAACGGGACCGCGCGGCTCCTGCCGCGCTCTTCGGTTTTAGCGCGCCGGCAGCCGCGCGGTCCGGCTCAGGCCGCCGCTCTGTGCTGCCACTCACGAGGTTCGTGTCTGCAGTCGGGCAGGCGGCGATGCTGCGCCATGTATGTGCGCACGCCGCGGCTCACGCCGATGTCGGCAAGCAGGTGATCGTCGAGCGACAACAGCCCGTCGACGTCGCCGTGCTTCCCGAACCGCGCGAACCACTGCGCGATGGCATCGACGAGCCCGTTTTGCTGGGGCGGGCTGTCCCCGATGGCTGAGCTGCTCATGGGTGTTGCTCCTCGCGGTCAAGGTTTGACGCAATCCATGGCGAGCTATGTGGGCAGGGCGGATGTCCTGACGATTTCAGCCGGCGGGAATTCGGTTACATCCGCAATCAGATGGCGGCATCCGTGCGGCTGTCGCATGCCGGCAGATGCCGTGCCAGCGCCTGGGCGATATCGGACGACGACAGCGGCTTCTTCAGAAAGGCGCGGATGCCGGCCGCCTGCGACCGCACGGCCTCGGGTGGATTGATGCCGCCTGACATGAGGATGAAGGGGATATCGGGCCGCAGGCGATGCATGGCGATGGCCAATTCCGAGCCGGTCATCGCCGGCATCACCTCGTCGGCCAGCACCAGGTCGAAGCGCTGCGGATCGGCGCTGAAGGCGGCCATCGCCGCGCTGCCGCTATCGAAGCCGACCGGCTCATAGCCGAGCGCCGCGAGCATCTCCTCGCCAAGCGCCACCAGCGGCGCCTCGTCGTCGACCAGCAGGATTGTCTCGCCATGGCCCGTCGGCACTGTCGGCGTCTGTGCGTCGGTGGCGTGCATGTCGGCCGGATCGGCGGCCGCAATGTAGACCGCGAACGTGCTGCCGGCATGCGGCCGGCTGCGCACGTCGAGCACGCCGCCGTGATCGACGACGATGCCGTGCACGCTCGCCAGACCCAGTCCCGTGCCGCGTCCCACGGGCTTGGTCGTGAAAAAGGGCTCGAAGATCCGCTCGATCGTCGCCGGGTCCATGCCGCGGCCGCTGTCCTGCACCTGCAGCCGCAGATAGCGGCCGCGCGCCAGGGCGCCGTGCGAGAGGGTGGTTGCGTCGTCGACGATGACGCTGTCCAGCGCCACGTCCACGATGCCGCGGCCATCCATGGCGTGCGCGGCATTGGTGCAGAGATTGATCACCACCTGCTGGAGCTGCGCCGAGTCGCCCAGGACGGCACCGTCGCCGGCGGTGACGTGCAGGCGCATCTCGATCGTTGCCGGCAGCGAGGCGCGCAGCAGGCCGATGGCCTCGTCCAGCATCGCACGCATCGATACGCGCTGGCGCCGGCGCTCGGCGCGACGGCTGAAGGTGAGAATCTGGTCGATGACGTCGCGGGCGCGCTCGCCTGCGTTGCGCACCTCCTGGACGTGGCGGAACGTCCGGCTGTCGCTCGACAGGCCGGCGAGCGCCATCTCGGCATAGCCGAGAATGGCGCTCAGGATGTTGTTGAAGTTGTGGGCGATGCCGCCGGCCAGCGTACCGACAGCCTCCAGGCGCTGTGCCTGCCGCAACCGCGTCTCCAGTGCCGCGCGCTCCGCTTCACGTCGTTCGCGGTCAATGGCGTTGGTGAAGATCTCGCCGGCCGTGCGCAGCAGCGCGATGTCGTCGTCGCCCAGGCGCCTCTCGTCTCGCATCATGTCGAAGCCCAACAGGCCGATGCGGCTGCCGGCACGCCCTAGGGGGACGCATGTCCACGACCGGATGGCGCAGGCCATGAGGGTTGCCCGCTCGCGACTGGCGGGCAGCGCGGCGACGGACGGCGCGTGGATGCACCCCTGGCGCTCCTGCCCCGCCAGCTGCCACTGCAGGCCGGCTTGCAGCAACGCGTTGCCGGCGTCCGCGGAGAGGGCGGCGACCCCGTCGCGCGACCAGCGGTGTGCCGTCTGCACACCCGTGCCGGCGGCATCGCACAGCAGCATGTACGCGCGGTCGAGGCCGGCAACCTCGGCGAGGCGCGCCAGGCCGTCTTCGACGCCGTGAGCGATGCGCTCGGGCGGCAGATTGATGAACCGGGTCGAGATTTCGGCGAGCAGGTTCTCGAAAGCCAATCGTTCGCGCAGCGCGCGGGCGCCCAGATGCAGGCGATAGAACAGGTAACCCAGCGAGGCCACGAGCACGACGGCAGCACAATAGAGCAGCAGGCGGAACAAACCGGCGCGTGCGGCGGCCTGGGCGTGGTTGTCGAGGTAGAGATCATGCAAGGCGCGCGCCCGTTCGCTGACGGGTGCCGCAAGCAGGCGGCCAACCACGGCGTCGCTGTCGGGCAGCGCCGTGAGGATGAGCCGCGCATGCGCCTCCAGCGCGATGGCGTCGTTGCGGCTCGCGCGCGGCGGCATCAAGGTGGCCAGGCGATCGAGCGCTGCCACGACATCGGCGGCGGCTTGCGGCGAGCGGTCGCCGGTGAACCGCAGCATGCCGTTGGCCAGCGCGCCGATGGCCTCGGCCGAGGGGTTGCCCTCGGCGCTAGCCAGCATGCCGAGCTGATGGCTGGCGTGGTTGAAGTAGCTCAGCGAGTTCTGCAGCAGCGCGTTGTTCCGCTTGAAGGTATCGACCAGCGCTTCCTGCGCGTCCACGGCAGCCACCAGGCTCTGGACCTCGCGCGCGATGGCAGTGCTGGTCTCGCCATTCGCGGCCATCTCCAAGGCGCGCAGCGTGTTGGTCGCGGCGCGCAAGCCATTGATCGAACGCACGAGGGGGTCGTAGTTGCGCAGCATGCCGGCCCGTGCCCGCAGGATGTCGCGATGCAGCGCCGCGTTGTTCAGCAGCAGCATGCGAAACGCCTCGAGCGTGCGATCGTGTGTCGCGGGATCCGGGGTCGCGCTGCGCACCAGCAGCCAGGTCAGCGCCAGCAGCAGGCCGGCGATGACCGGTATCAGCCGGCTGGCCGTCCGCATCATCGGCGGCGGCCTTGATACTCGCCGGTCAGGGTGTCGAGGAACTTCACGATGTCCTCGATCTCCTGCGGCGCCAGCGTGCGGCCGAGCTGGTTGCGCGCCATGATCTCCACTGCGCGGGGCAGCGAGTCCGCACTGCCGTCATGAAAATAGGGCGCCGTCAGCGCGACATTGCGCAGGCTCGGCACCCGAAAGACATGGCGGTCGTTCCTGTCGCCGGTGATGGTGAAGCGGCCGAGGTCGGCCTTCGTGACTTCGCTGCGCCACGCGAAAGGATCCTCGAAGATGCCGAATTTCTGGAACAGGTTGCCGCCGATGTTGACGCCCTGGTGGCAGGCGGCGCAGCCGTAGGCCTGGAACAGCGCATAACCGCGCTTTTCCTGGTCGGTGATGGCATCGCGCTCACCGCGCAGAAAGCGATCGAAGCGAGCATTGGGTGTCAGCAGCGAGCGTTGAAAGGCGGCCAGTGCGTCCAGCACATGGGCGCGCTCGGGCGGGCTGCCATAGGCTTCGGCAAACGCGCTGCGATAGGCGGCGTCGGCCTGCAGCTTCGCCAGCAGTTCCGTCCACGACGTATTCATCAGGCGCGGGTCGAGCAGCGCCGCCTCGTTCTGCGCCTCGATGGTCTGGAAATTGCCGCGCCAGTTGAAGCGGAAGCTGAGCGTGACGTTGAAGATCGTCGGCGTGTTGAAGTCGAGCGGCCGTCCGTCGCTGCTTGGCGAGAGCACCCGGTTGTCATCGCCGCCGGCATCGAGGCGATGGCATGAGGCGCAGGCGACGCCATCACCATGCGACAGCCGCACATCATGGAACAAGGCATCACCCAGGCGCACCTTGGCCCCATCGAGCGGGACCGACAGTGGCACCGGCGAGATCGGCGCACTGTCATCGATGGCGGTGACGACGGGCGGGTCCGCAAGGCCCGGTCGCCATCCCGACAGCAGGCCGAGACTTGCGGCTGCAAGCCATGCACCGGCGGCAAACGATGCAGTACGTCGTGTCAACGGCAACCTCCCGTGGCCGGCTGCGTTACACAACGTCGGACGAGCGCCGAGGTTCACCGTGAAGCACGTCCTCGCTGTCGACGACGATCCGGCGATACGCGCCATGATCGCCGATTATCTGGGCGAGCATCATTTCCGCGTCAGCACGGTCGCCAGTGGACGCGAGATGGCGCGCGCGCTCGCCGCCGATCCGGTCGATCTCGTCATCCTCGATCTGCAACTCGACGATGAAGACGGGCTGGAGATCGTGCGTGATCTGCGGGCGCGATCGGCGCTGCCCATCATTGTGCTGAGCGGCCATCGTCGCGACGAGATCGATCGCGTGATCGGCCTTG
>DATEIF010000091.1:0-5446 GCA_035279205.1 Vineibacter sp. | reverse complement strand
CCTGGTGCAAGGCGTCGCCATCCTGCTGGCGCTGATGGCCGGCATCCTGGTCGGCCGCCGGGCGCGCGCATGACGGCGCTCGCCACCATCGCGACGCGACCGCTGGTGGTGGCGCTGGCGCTGATCGTGCTGCTGCTGGCGCTGGGGCAGGCATTGTCGCCGGGCTTCGCATCGCCGCAGCAAATCCTGCGGCTGCTGATCGTGGCGGCGCTGCTGGGCATCGTCGCGGCGGGCCAGAACCTCGTGATCCTGGGCGGCCGCGAGGGCATCGACCTGTCGGTCGGCGGCGTGGTGTCGCTGTCGGCCATCGTCGCCGGCAACCTGATGAACGGCACCGATGCCGGCATCCCGCTGGCCGTGCTGGCCTGCATGCTGACCGGCGCGCTGTTCGGCCTGCTGAACGGGCTCGGCGTCACCGTGCTGCGCATCCCGCCGCTGGTGATGACGCTCGGCATGCTGGGCGTATTGCAAGGCCTGCTGGTGGTGGTCCGCCAGGGGATCCCGTCGGGCCGCGCGGCGCCGGCGCTGTCAGGCTTCGTCTCGCAGCCGTTCCTGCTGGGGCTGCCCGGCATCATCTGGCTGTGGATCGCCATCGGCGTGGCGCTGGCGCTGCTGCTGAGCCGCACGGTGTTCGGCCATCGCATTTATGCCGTCGGCGCCAACGAGCAGGCCGCCGCCATGGCCGGCGTGCCGGTGAAGGCGGTGCGCATCGCGCTGTTCACGCTGTCAGGTGTCTTCGCGGCCATCGCCGGCGTCTGCCTGCTGGGCTATTCCGGCTCCTCGTTCGCCAATGTCGGCGAGCAGTACATGCTGCCCTCGATCATCGCCGTGGTGTTCGGCGGCACGCCGCTGTCGGGCGGCAAGGGCGGCTATACCGGCACCATGGCGGGCGCCGTGCTGCTGGTGATCCTGCAGAGCATCCTCACGACGCTCAACATCGACGAGTCCGGCCGCCAGATGGTGTTCGGCGCCACCTTGCTGGTGCTGATGCTGTTCTACGGTCGCGGGCGGGCGATGCGCGCATGACCGGCCGCGCCAAGATCAAGGATATCGCCCGGCGCGCGCATGTATCGCCTGCCACCGTTTCACGCGCGCTGTCCGACAGCGGCCTGGTGGCCGAGCCCACCCTGTCGCGCATCCGCGAGGCGGCGCGGGCGCTGAACTACCGGCCCAACGTCAGCGCCCGCAACCTGCGCACGCGCCGCTCGATGGCGGTGCTGATGGTGGTGCGCGATATCGGCAACCCGTTCTATCTCGAGATCATGAAGGGCGTCGAAGCCGCTGCGCGCGCCGCCGGCTACGCGGTGCTGATGGGCAACACCGAGAACGATCCCGAGCGTGAGGTCGAGTATTTCGACATGCTGCGCGACGGCCATGCCGACGGCATGATCCTGATGACCGGCAAGCTGCCGTCCCCATCGGGCTTCGGCGGCGATCGCCTCGCCGACTTGCCGGTGGTGGTGGCATCCGAGATCATCGAGGGTACGCGCTTCCCGCATGTGCAGATCGACAACGTGGCGGCGGCGGCCGAAGCGGTGCACCACCTGATCGCGCTGGGACACCAGCGGATCGCGCACATCTCGGGCCCGGTGCCGGAAGTGCTGTCGGTGCAGCGCCAGCAGGGGTATCGCCAGGCGATGGCCGACGCGGGCCTGCGCGTGGCGCGCGGCTACATCCAGCGCGGCGACTATCTGCTGGCCAGCGGGCGGGCGCGTTGCCGCGCCCTGCTCGACCTGCCGATGCCGCCGACGGCGATCTTCTGTGCCAACGATGAGATGGCGTTCGGCGCCATCCACGAGCTGCACCAGCGCGGCCATGACGTGCCGCGCGATTTCTCGGTCGTCGGTTTCGACGACCTCTATCTCAGCGAGGCGTTCTTTCCGCCGCTGACCACCATCAGCCAGCCGCGCGCCGACATCGGCCGCCGCGCGATGACGACGCTGCTGGATGTGATGTCAGGCAAGCGCGGCGCCCGCCAGCCCGTAATCCTGCCGACGGAACTCAAGGTACGTGGCACGACGTCCTCCCCACGCCGTGGCAGGAATGACCTTTCGCGAAACGAAGATTCACCACAGAGGCACAGAGACACAGAGGCACACAGAGAGAAGACAAGCCGCGCGCCTCCGGCGCGCAAACATTCTTCTCTGTGATCCTCTGTGCCTCTGTGGTGAATCTTGCGATCTCTCGAAGAGGAAGATGTGTGCGATGGACGCACCGCAAGATCCTTCGCTTCGCTCAGGATGACGGGAAAACAACGAGGTACGATATGACCGGTTCAACCAAACCACGGCTGCGGGTCGGCTTCGTCGGCACGGGCTTCATCGCCCACTTCCATCTGCGCTCGATGGTCGGCGTGCGCGATATCGACGTGACCGGGGTCCATAGCCGCAGCGCCGCCAACCGCGAGCGCTTCATCGCGGCGGTCAACCAACTCGAACTGGGTACCTGCCGCGGCCACGACACGCTCGAAGGGCTGCTGCAGGCGGATGACGTCGATGCGATCTGGATCCTGTCGCCCAACGATACGCGGCTGGCCGTCATGCGCACCATCCACGCCGAGGTCACGGCCGGCCGCTCCAAGGTGTTCGCCGTCGCCTGTGAGAAACCGCTGGCGCGCACGGTGGCCGAAGCCCGCGAGATGCTGCGACTGGCCGAGGATGCCCGGCTCAACCATGGCTACCTGGAGAACCAGGTGTTCGCCACGCCGGTGCTGCGCGGCAAGGAGATCGTCTGGCGCCGCGCGGCATCGGCCACCGGCCGTCCCTACCTGGCTCGCGCCGCCGAGGAGCATTCCGGCCCGCACGAGCCGTGGTTCTGGCAGGGCGACAAGCAAGGCGGCGGCGTGCTGTCGGACATGATGTGCCACAGCGTCGAGGTGGCCCGCCATCTGCTGACCGCGCCGGGCGCACCGCGCGGCTCGCTGAAGGTGACGTCGGTGAACGGTACGGTGGCCAACCTGAAATGGACGCGGCCCGCCTACGCCGATGCGCTCAAGAAGCGCTATGGCGCCGAGGTCGACTACCGCACGCGGCCGGCCGAGGATTTCGCGCGCGGCACGGTGACGCTGGAGGACCAGGACGGCAACGCGCTGATGATCGAGGCCACGACGTCATGGGCCTATGTCGGGGCCGGCCTGCGCATCCAGCTCGAGCTGCTGGGCCCGGAATACGCGATGGAGTTCAATTCGCTGTCGACCGGCCTGCGCGTGTTCATGTCGCGCGCCGTCACCGGCGCCGAGGGCGAGGACCTGGTCGAAAAGCAGAACGCCGAGCAGGGCCTGATGCCTGTGCTGGAGGACGAGGCCGGCGTCTATGGCTACACCGACGAGAACCGCCACATGGTGCGCTGCTTCCGCACCGGCGAGACGCCGCTGGAGACCTTCCACGATGGGCTGGCGGTGATCGAGATCCTGATGGGCCTCTACCGCTCGGCCGAGATCGGCGCCACGGTGCATTTCCCGGCACCGGAGCTGGAGACCTACGTGCCGCCGGTCGCGCGCCCGCGCCGCTGAAATCCGCAGGGCGGCACAAGCGGCCTTTATAGGGGTATGATTAAAGATTCCTCGCGTCGCCCGTGATAACAGCGTTACGTGGGTCGCGGGAGGTGCTCATGGAAATCAACGGCGTTGCCCATACCTTCATCGTCGTGGGGAACTTCCAGACGGCGCGCGTCTTCTACGGACAGCTGCTGCCGTTCCTCGGCATGAAGATCGTGGCCGACACGGCCAACACCTTCTACGGCGTCGGCGGTCGCACCGGCTTCGGCATCCATGCGCCCTCGCCCGAGAATGCCGGCCAACGCTTCCGCCAGGGCGCGGTCGGCCTGCATCATCACTGCTGGCGCGCCCGCGAGCGCGCCGACGTCGATGAAGCGCACGCCTTCCTGGTGAAGATCGGCGCCCGCATCGTGCATGCGCCGCAGGAGGATGCCTTCGCGCCCGGCTACTATTCGGTGCTGTTCGAGGATCCCGACGGCACGCGGCTGGAGATCAACCACGTGCCCGGCCAGGGCCTGCTGGCGCCCGGCGCCCGCATCGGCGGCGGCTACCAGGACGGCACGCAGAACGGGTGAGCGGAACGACCGTTCGCGGCCATGGGGGTCGCCCTACAATCGGCTGATTAAGTGGGCCGTACGACAGCTGTCGGCTCAGCTGGAACGCGGAACGACAAATGCACCCGCGGGTCCGGCTTTGGCCGATGGCGCATCTGCTATCGCGAAGGTCTCGTAGTAGGTGATCTGCGGGTCGACGCCATAGCGGGCGCGGATGCCGTCGCGCCAGGGGCCGTTGTAGAACGTCCGTGCCGCCTCCAGGGATTCCCAAAGGTACGTGCCGCCGGCAGTGCCACCCTCGATGTCGTAGATGAAGTGCTTGCGCAGGAAACCGGGCACACCGAGGAAGCCAGGCGCTATCGCAATGAAGTGTGCCCGGCATTCCTCATATCCGATCGACGGCGGAAGCCGATAGAGAACGATTGCGGTGATCATGCTGTTGCCCTCCGAACACGCACTGCCTGTCGGGTACGACCAGCCGCGTCATGCCTCGATCTCAGTATGGAAGACCAGACTCGCGGATCGGCATGAACGCCAACAAACAACAATTTCTTACAGCGCAACCAAGAATGCCTTGAATAACCGCCGATTTATCACCGCGGTTAGAGGGTGCCGGGTCGATTCAGCTGAGCGGAAGCAGCGCTTCGGGAGCGCCGGCGTTACAACGGCTCTCACCTCTGCCTGCAGGTTCCAAGCACCGTGCTTCACTAATGCGCCTTGTTAAATAATCTAGCTTATCAAGCTGTCCTGTGGGCGCGACAATTTCGATGTCATCGCGGCGTACCCGTTCGCGATCGCGACGGAAGGCCCGCACCATAAGCGCATCCAACGTGGAGAAGCAGCAGTCACGCCACTCGACGCCGGCATTGTTCCCAAGAGCCTTACCGCGACGCTTCACTACCTCAAGCGAGGTCCGGAAAAACCGGTATTTTATCGCACCGATCCGCCGCCGGGCGAGCCGCAGTGGAACGGCATCGACGACCCGCATGAAGTGCGGATCGAGGATGCGCGCGGTCGCGAATCGGAATTCACACTCGACCGCAACGGCTTCGCCCTTGTCAAGGCACCGACTGCGGTCGCCGACTTCTACAATCCCGAGGAGATCAGGCGCGTCTACTATCCGGAGGTCGAGCGGCTGTTGCGCGATACGCTGGGCGCCAGCCGCGTGTTCGTCTTCGACCACAACGTGCGCAACGCCACGCGCCAGGGCTTGGCCACGCCGTCGCGGCAAGTGCACAACGACCATACAGTGAACTCGGCGCCGCGCCGGGTTCGCGACCATCTCGGCGCCGAGGCGCAAGAGCTGCTAAAGCACCGGTTCGGCATCGTCAACGTATGGCGGCCTGTCCGCGGTCCCGTACAGGATTCGCCGCTGGCGCTGTGCGACGCGCGGTCC
>DATEIF010000090.1:0-18638 GCA_035279205.1 Vineibacter sp. | reverse complement strand
TGTATTCTCTGAAGCGCGATGCGCCTGGATTCACCGAGTCGACTTGACCCGGCGCAATGGCTATAGCTGCCGCGGTTGGTTTTTCGAGGATGGCGCGGTGAGTGGCGATATCGACGAGTTTCGGCAGCTTCTGGCCAAGGTCGGCACGGGTGCCGGCCTGACGCGGCCGGAGGCCGAGCGCGCCTTCGACATCATGACGGCAGGCAACGCCACGCCGGCGCAGATGGGCGCCTTCCTGATGGCCCTGCGGGTGCGCGGCGAGACAGCGGACGAGATGGCCGGCGGCGCCGCCGTGCTGCGCGCCAAGGTCCTCAAGGTCGAGGCTCCGCCCGGCGCCATCGACATCGTCGGCACCGGCGGCGATCACCATGGTACGTACAACGTCTCGAGCGCCTCCGCATTCGTGGTCGCTGGCTGCGGCGTGCCGGTCGCCAAGCATGGCAACCGGGCATTCACGTCCAAATCCGGCGCTGGCGACGTGCTGGGCGCCCTGGGCGTTGGTCTCGAGCTGCCCGTGGAAACGCTCGAGCAGTCGCTGCGCGAAGCCGGGATCTGCTTCCTGATGGCCCCGCGCCACCACAGCGCCATGCGCAACGTCGCCGGCCCCCGGGTCGAGCTGGCGCCGACGCGCACCATCTTCAACATGCTGGGACCGCTGTCGAACCCGGCGCTGGTCCGCCGCCAGCTGGTGGGTGTGTACGATCGCAAATGGGTGCGCCCCGTCGCCGAAGCGCTCGGGCAACTCGGCCTGGAGCGCGCCCTGGTCGTGCACGGCGCCGACGGCATGGACGAGATCACAACCACCACGACGACGTACGCAGCCGAAATGGTGGCGGGCGATGGCGGCCAGATCTCCGTGCGCGAGTTCGAGATCGCACCGGAAGACGCCGATCTGCCGCGCGCCACGCTGGATCAGCTCAAGGGCCGCGATCCCGCCTACAACGCTGCCGCCATCCGCAGCGTGCTGGCCGGCGAGCGCAGCGCCTTCCGCGATATCGTCCTGCTCAACGCCGGCGCGGCGCTGACCGTGGCCGGCAAGGTCGTGACCTTGAAAGAAGGGGCCGCCATGGCCGCGCAGGCCATCGCGTCGGGCAAGGCGATGGCCGCACTCGACAAGCTGGTCGCGATCTGCGGCGCCAAGACGTGAGGACGGATCATGGCCGACGCCCGGACCCTCGACATGATCGCCGGCTTTGCCGCCACCGGCACAGCGCTCGATCGCATCAACGCCGACAAGGCAGCGCTGGTGGCCCAACGCAAGGCGGCACGGCCGCTCGATAAGGTCGAGGCCGACGCCCGCCGCGCCGCCGCGCCGCGTGGTTTTACGGCCGCGCTGCAGGCGGCCGTCGCGACCGGCCGCTACGGCCTGATCGCGGAGATCAAGAAGGCCTCACCCTCCAAGGGGCTGATCCGGGCCGATTTCGACCCGCCGAGCCTGGCCGCAGCCTACGCAGAAGGCGGCGCGACATGCCTTTCGGTGCTGACGGACACACCCTATTTCCAGGGTGACGATGCCTACCTGATTGCCGCGCGCAACGCGGCGCCGGCGCTGCCGGCGCTGCGCAAGGACTTCATGATCGATCCATACCAGATCATCGAAAGCCGGGCGCTGGGCGCCGACTGCGTCCTGCTGATCCTGGCGTGCCTCGATGACGGACAGGCCGCCGAGTTGTGCACGCTGGCGCGCCGCTGGGGCATGGACGTGCTGGCCGAAGTGCACGACAGCGGCGAGCTGGAGCGGGCGCTGACGCTGGACACCACGCTGATCGGCATCAACAACCGCAATCTCAAGACCCTGCAGGTCGATCTCGGCACGACCGAGGCGCTGGCGCGCGCCGTGCCGGGCGATCGCCTGCTGATCTGCGAAAGCGGGCTGGACAGTCCGGCCGATCTGGCCCGCATGGCGCGCGTGGGCGCGCGCTGCTTCCTGATCGGCGAAAGCTTCATGCGCAAACCGGACGTCGCCGCGGCCGTGCGCACGATGCTGGCCGATCCGCTGCCGCCCGTTGCCGGCTGACGGAGGCCCCATGGCCGACCTCACCCATTTCGACGCCGACGGCAATGCCCGCATGGTCGATGTCGGCGACAAGGCCGAGACCGAGCGCATCGCCGTCGCCCGCGCCACCGTCACCATGCTGCCGCAGACGCTGCAGCGAATCCAGGACAAGGCCGTCAAGAAGGGCGACGTGCTGGCGGTTGCGCAACTCGCCGGCATCATGGCCGCCAAGCGCACGCCGGACCTCATTCCGCTCTGTCACCCGCTGGGCCTGACGTCGGTCCAGGTGACCCTGAGCTGCGATCCGGCGCGCAACGCCGTGGACATCGAGGCAACCTGCAAGCTCACCGGCAAGACCGGCGTCGAGATGGAAGCGTTGACGGCGGCCTCGGTCGCGGCACTCACCGTGTACGACATGTGCAAGGCCGTCGATCGCGGCATGATCATCAGCGACGTGCGCCTGGTGCGCAAGTCGGGCGGCAAATCCGGCACCTACGAAGCACCGTAGTACGAGGTTCGTTCATGCTGAGCGTAGACGCGGCACTGGCCCGGATCGTGGCGCGGCATGCGCCTTTGCCGGCCGAGACGGTATCGATCGCCGACGCAGATGGACGCGTGCTGGCCGCCGCCATCACGGCGCGCCTCGACCAGCCGTTCGCCGATCTGTCGGCCATGGACGGTTATGCCGTTCGGGCCGCCGACTGCACCACGCTGCCCAAGACGCTGAAGGTCGTGGGACAGGCGCCTGCCGGCGGCGCCTACGCCGGCGTGCTGGGTGCCGGTGAGACCGTGCGCATTTTCACCGGCGGCCCCCTGCCCGCCGGCGCCGATACGATCGTCATCCAGGAAAACACCAAGGTCGAGGCGACCGGTACGGTCACCATCGTCGAAGGTGTGCAGCCGGGGCGGCACATCCGCCGACGGGGCCTCGACTTCGCCGCCGGCGCCACGGGACTTGAACCCGGCCGCCGCCTGGGACCACGCGATATCGCCCTGGCCGCGGCCATGAACGTGCCGTGGCTGTCGGTGCATCGCCGGCCGCGCGTGGCGATCCTGGCCACGGGCGATGAGCTGGTGATGCCGGGTGAGCCGATCGGCCCCAACCAGATCCTCTCCTCCTCGGCGCTGGCCGTCGCAGCGCTGGTGCGCGCCTGGGGCGGCGAGCCGACCCTGCTGGGCATCGCGCACGACACGCGCGACGACATCGGCGCGCGTATCAACGCCGGCCTGTCCGCGGAGCTGTTGGTCACGCTCGGCGGCGCCTCGGTCGGCGATCACGATCTGGTCCAGGACGTGCTGAAGACCCAGGGCTTCACGCTCGACTTCTGGCGCATCGCCATGCGTCCCGGCAAACCCCTGATGTTTGCCGAGCGCGGTCCACAGACAGCGCTCGGGCTGCCGGGCAATCCCGTGTCGACCATGGTTTGTGCGCTCCTGTTCCTGAAGCCGGCGCTGGAGCGTCTGTCGGGCCTGCCCGGCCACCCCGTTGCGACACGCCCGGCCGTGCTGGGTGTCGACGTCGGCGCCAACGACAACCGGCAGGACTATGTGCGCAGCCGCCTGCAGTATCGCGGCGGCGAGCCGCCGATCGTGACCCCGTTCACTGTGCAGGACAGCTCGATGCTGTCGTTCCTGGCTCGCGCCGACGGACTGATGGTACGCCCTGCGCACGACCCGGCCCGTGCTGCCGGCGGCACGGTCGAGGTGATCGATTTCACCTCTCTCGGCTCGGCGTTCTGAGAATCACTGCAAAAAGCAGGAAATATCAGCACCTGCAGCCCTTTAGCGTGGCCCCGGACCTGGGGTGTTGGCGCTCGCTTTATTTCGGCCCTTGATATTTTTCGTGAACCAAACTAGAACATGTGTGCCTGTTCTGGTTTTATTCCAGATCAGGTGGTTCATCAGGAGTGAGGGCCAACGTGCTGACCCGCAAACAGTATGAGTTGCTCGTCTTTATCAACAAGCGGCTCAATGAGGATGGCGTCTCGCCTTCATTCGACGAGATGAAAGAGGCGCTGCGGCTGCGCTCCAAGTCCGGCATCCATCGCCTGATCACAGGCCTTGAGGAGCGTGGGTTCCTGCGCCGTCTGGCACACCGGGCCCGTGCGCTGCAGGTCATCAAGCTGCCGGAGGCAGCCGCCGTGCCGCACCTGCCGGATCCCGGCTTTCAGCCAGCCGCCGGCCGCGCCGCCGCCAATATCGGTTTGCGTGAGCCCGGCTCGACCTTCGTACCGCAGGTCATCAAGGGCGACTTCCGCCCCAACCTGCCCGGCGTGCTGGTGCCGGCGAACGAAGCTGCCGCGCTGGCGCTGCCGCTGTATGGCAAGATCGCGGCCGGTACCCCGATCGAAGCCCTGCGCGACAATACCTCGACCATCGACGTGCCGGTGTCCCTGCTCGGGCAAGGCGCCCACTACTGCCTTCAGGTCGAAGGCGATTCGATGATCGAAGCCGGCATCAACGACGGTGACATCGCCATCATCAAGAGCGGCGATACGGCCGAGAACGGCAGCGTGGTCGTCGCCCTGATCGACGACGCCGAGGCGACACTCAAGCGCCTGCGGCGCAAAGGTGCCTCGATTGCGCTCGAGCCGGCCAACGCGCGCTATGAAACGCGGATCTTCGGGCCGGACCGCGTGAAGGTCCAAGGCCGGCTGGTCGGTCTGTACCGCAAGTTCTGATTCCCGGAAGCGCGGGCATCCCGCCCGCAGATGCTACCGTTGACGCACGGCGGCTTGCGTTGGACCGGGCGCCTCCCGGCGCGCAGCGCGGCAGGAGCCGCGCGGTCCGGTACAGGTCGCCGTGCGTCCAAGTGAAAGCCTATGACATGAGCGGGCAGGATGCCCGCGCTCCCAGGGGCGTCGACGCTTCAGGGCGACCGCGTCTCGGTCGCTCGCGGCCGTGTTTCCGGCTTGGGTACCCAGGGGCGATCACCCCGCGCTTGGCGTGTGTTCTCGACCCGTACGCCGCCGGCGTCGTCCATCCAGATGGCGTAGGCACCATTGCGCCAGATGTCGAACCGGTCGACGACCTGCCGTACGGCAGGGCACCGGCGCCGCACCGGCACCAGCGACAGCAGCATGTCGACGGCACCACAATCATCGACCAGGGCATCGACCTTGCTGACGATGGCGATGCGCCCACCGGCGCGCCGGTAGACGCAGCCCAGCACATCGCAGCGCAAACGGCCGTCGGCGCTCTCGGTTCCGACTGGCCATAAACCCGCCTGCTCGGCGCCGGCACGCCGCACCCAGCTGTCGGCCGTGAACCGTTCGATACGCCCCGACGACAGCAGCATGCCCCCATCGGCGGTGCGGACACCGACCAGGCGGGCATCGCCACTGACCAGGATGTCCGGCGGACGCTGCAAGGGGCCCAGCAGCAGCGCGATTGCGGCCGGCGCCAGCCCCCACCACCGCCAGGGCGTGCGCCACAGGCACAGCCATAGTCCACCCAGCGTCAGCAGCCACAGCGACGCGCCCGGCAGTGCCGGGGTGACCGTCGCGGCAGCGGGCCACGACGCCGCCTCGCGCGCCACCCAGATGATGGCATCGATGCCCCACCCCATCGGCACCAGGGCCAGAGCCTCGCCCCCGAAGGGCAGCAGCAGAAGCGCCAACAGCCCCCAGGGCATGACCCAGATGCCGGTCAGCGGCACGGCGATGAGATTGGCAAAGACGCCCACCAGGCTCAGGCGATTGAAATGATAGGCCGAGAAGCCGGCGGTCGCGATGCTGGCAACCAGTGTCGTGAACAGCGAAGCCCCGACATGAGAGCTGATCCGGCGGAACAATGTCGGCGCCTGGTCGGCGCGGCGCACCTGCCACGGTCGCCACGCCTCCCAAGCCGCCACCAGCGCGATGACCGCGGCGAATGAAAGCTGGAAGCTGGCGCCGACCAGGCTTTCGGGCAGCACCAGCAAGATCACGATCGCGGCCCAGCATACCAGCCGCATCGTCAGTGCCGTACGGTCGGTCAGGATGGCCAGCAGCACGATGGCCAGCATCAGAAACGAGCGCTGCGCCGGCACGGGTGCGCCCGCGAGCAAGGTGTAGAACAAGGCGCTCAGCACGCCCGCCGCCGCGGCCCATTTCTTGATCGGAAAGCGCAGCGCCAGCGGTGGAAAGACGGCCAGGCCGTAGCGCACCAGTCCCATGACCAGCAATGCGGCGAAACTGATATGCAGGCCGGAAATCGACAGCAGGTGTGCCAGGCCCGAATCGCGCATGGCCTGCATCGCGTCCTTGGAGATGCCGCTTTGGTCGCCGGCGATCAGCGCCGCGGCCAGTGCGCCGGCGTCCCCGGGCAGTGCGGCGACAAGGCGCGCCGACAGGCGTCGACGCAATTCGTCGATCCACATGACGATGCCGGACGGCTGCCCTGCCGCGATAACGTTCGGCGTGCCGGTAGCGTAACCGACGGCGCCCAGCCGGGCGAACCAGGCGAACCGTTGAAAATCAAAGGCACCGGGCGCGGCAGGTCCCGGCGGCGGCGACAGGCTGGCAACAACCGAAATGCGGTCGCCGGTGGCCAGCCGGTCTCCGGCCCCGCGCTTGAGCGATATGCGCACGCGCGCCGGCGTCGCGTCCGGTCGCAGGCCGCGCAGCACGACCTGGTCCAGAACGAGGCGACGACCCTCGGGCAGCAGCGTCACCTCCACCACGCGCCCCTCCACCGCGGCCGGCCCGTAGGCGCGTGCCAGCACGGGCGCGGCGACCTGGTCGGAGCGCCATGTCGCGGCACCGAAGCCGGCGCCGACCGCGATGACGGCAAACGCCAGCGACCGAACCGGCAGGCCGGCCGCGCTCACCCCGAGCAGAAGCAGCCCGGCGGCAATCGCCACGAGCGCGACCCACAACGGCGGTTCGACTGGCAACTCGAAATAGACTGCGATGCCGGCACCCAGCGCCACAGGCAGCCACAACGCCCAGCGGTCGCGCTCCGCCTCCAGCCGTCGGACCAGGCCGACGCCGGCGCGCCGCAGGAGGCCGGCGGCGGCCTCCCCGGAAGACGGCGCTGCGATATCGATGGACCCCACGATCGCCCCGGATGTGGCCGTGCCAGCGGGTTGACAGCCACGGCTCTTATGCTACGCCCCCCTTTGTGACCAAAGCGGGGCCGATGTGACGGCCCGGCGCGGCCTCCTGCATCAATTTGGACCAATGACCGTCGTTACTCGTTTCGCCCCCTCGCCCACGGGTTTCCTGCATATCGGCGGCGCCCGCACCGCGTTGTTCAACTGGCTCTACGCCCGGCGCCACGGCGGCACCTATCTGCTGCGGATCGAGGACACCGACCGGCAACGGTCGACCAAGGAGGCGATCGACAAGATCCTGAGTGACCTTGCCTGGCTTGGCCTCGATTGGGACGGCGACGCCATCTATCAGTTCGCGCGTGCCGACCGACATGCCGCGGTGGCCCACCAGCTGCTCGCCGAGGGCAAGGCGTACTACTGCTACGCAACGCCGCAAGAGCTCGAGCAGATGCGCGAGCTGGCCCGCAGCGAGGGACGGCCGATGCGCTACGACGGGCGCTGGCGCGACCGCGATCCCAAGGATGCGCCGGCGGACGTGAAGCCCGTCATCCGTCTGAAGGCACCGCAGACCGGCGAGACGACGGTCGTCGACAGCGTGCTCGGCGCGGTCACCATCCAGAACAGCCAGCTCGACGACATGGTCCTGCTGCGCTCGGACGGCACGCCGGTCTACATGCTGTCGGTGGTGGTCGATGATCATGACATGGGCATCACCCACGTGATCCGCGGCGCCGACCACCACACCAACACCTTCCGCCAGGTCCAGCTCTACGAGGCGATGGGCTGGACCGTGCCGACCTTCGCGCACATCCCCCTGATCCACGGGCCGGATGGCGCCAAGCTGTCCAAGCGCCACGGCGCGCTGGGGGTTGATGCGTATCGCGACATGGGCTTCCTGCCCGCCGCCTTGCGCAACTACCTGCTGCGGCTGGGCTGGAGCCATGGCGACGACGAAATCATCTCCACCGAGCAGGCGATCGCCTGGTTCGACCTAGAGCATGTCGGGCAATCGCCCGCCCGCTTCGATGTCACGAAGCTGACGAGCCTCAATGCGCACTATCTGCGCGAGACGCCGGACTCCGAGCTGCTGCCGCTGGTCATGCCTGCCGTCGAGACCGCGATCGGCGGTGCTCTCTCGGCAGTAGCGCGCGAGCGCATCGCGCGCGGCATCAATGGCGTCAAGCAGCGCTCCCGGACCCTGATCGAGCTTGCCGCCGGGCTTGTCTTCTACGCGCGCACGGGCATGCCGACGCCCGATGCAAAGGCGTCGTCGATCCTGACGACCGACGCCAAGGCTCTACTGAGCGGTGCGGCGGGTGCCCTCGAACCGGCATCCTGGACCGAATCCGACCTCGAGGGCGCGATCAAGTCGTTCGCCGAGGCCCGCGGCATGAAACTCGGCCAGATCGCCCAGCCGCTGCGGGTGGCGCTGACCGGATCGACCGTTTCGCCAGGCATATTCGAGGTCCTCGCCATCCTGGGCCGCGACGAATCGCTGTCGCGGCTGCGGGCTGCGGCGGCCTGACGCGGCACCATCGTGTCAGCACGCCTGACAGAATTGCGCCCGTCGAACGGGCTTGTTAGGGTGCCCTCGATTTCCGTCGCGGCGCGTGGAAGCGGATGCGATCCGACAGTGTTCGGAGAGGCCATCCCATGCGCCGTGTCACGGCCGGCATTCCACAGCAGGTGACGCCATGAGCAGCAACAGGTCCGTTACGCTTACCGACGACTCGAACGGCAAGAGCTGGAAGTTTCCAGTGCTGGCCGGCTCGACCGGTCCGGACGTCGTCGACGTGCGCAAGCTCTACGGCGACACCGGCATGTTCACGTACGACCCTGGCTTCACCTCGACCGGTTCGTGCGAATCGAAGATCACCTATATCGACGGCGACCAGGGCATCCTGCTGCATCGTGGCTACAACATCGCCGAGCTGGCCGAGCGCAGCGACTTCATGGAAGTCGCCTACCTGCTGCTGAACGGGGAGCTGCCGACAGCCGAGGAAAAGGCCGATTTCATCCACACGATCAGCCGGCACACGATGCTGCACGAGCAGATCACCACGTTCTACCGCGGCTTCCGCCGCGATGCGCATCCGATGGCGGTGTGCTGCGGCGTGGTGGGTGCGCTGTCGGCCTTCTACCACGACTCGCTGGATATCAATGACCCGCATCAGCGGATGATCTCGGCGCACCGGCTGATCGCCAAGATGCCGACCATCGCGGCGATGGCCTACAAGTATTCAGTCGGCCAGCCCTTCATGTATCCGCAGAACAACCTCAGCTACGCCGGCAATTTCCTGCGCATGCTCTTCGGCGTGCCGGCCGAGGAATACGTGATGAACCCGGTCATCGAGAAGGCGATGGACCGGATCCTGATGCTGCACGCCGATCACGAGCAGAACGCCTCGACTTCGACCGTGCGTATCGCGGGGTCGAGCGGCGCCAATCCCTTCGCCTGCATCGCGGCCGGCATCGCCTCGCTGTGGGGACCCAGCCACGGCGGCGCCAACGAGGCCGTGCTCAACATGCTGCAGCACATCGGCGATCGGAAGAACATCGCGTCCTTCCTGTCGCGGGTGAAGGACAAGAACGACCACACCCGGCTGATGGGCTTCGGGCACCGCGTCTACAAGAACTACGACCCGCGCGCCACGGTGATGCGCAAGACCTGCCATGAGGTGCTGGCGTCCTTGGGCATCAAGGACGACCCGCTGCTCGATCTTGCCATGGACATGGAGCAGATCGCGCTGAAGGACGACTACTTCGTCTCCAAGAAGCTGTACCCGAACGTCGACTTCTATTCCGGCATCATCTTCCGGGCCATCGGCATTCCCGTTTCGATGTTCACCGTTCTGTTCGCCGTTGCGCGCACGACGGGCTGGATCGCCCAGTGGCGCGAGATGATCGAGGATCCGCAATCCAAGATCGGCCGTCCGCGGCAGCTCTACACCGGCCAGACCGAGCGTCCCTACGTGCCCATCCATGCCCGCAAATAACGCCGAGCCACGGCTGGTTGCCATGACGGCACACAAGCCTCGATCCCTGAGCCCGGCGGGCGGCGATGGCCGCCGGGTGTCCAGCCCGGGCAAATCGGGTGTCGTGCGTGTCTCTGCACCGGCAAATGACAATGGCCCCAGCTATGCGCGCGCCGCGCGCTGGCTGGTGCGGCTGGCCGCCGTGCTGGCTGTGATCGGTGTCCTGGCGGCTTTGATCCGCTAGCCGCGCAGGCCTCAGACCCCGCGGATCATCGCGGCAAAGGTCGCTTCGGCGGCCACGTTGCCATCGACGATCGCCTTGCCGGAGAACTTCCACACGTTCTGCCGGCTCTGCAGTTTCTTGACGTGCACTTCAATCCGATCACCCGGCACCACCGGCCGGCGGAATCGCGCGCCATCGATCGACATGAAATAGACGAGCTTGCCCTCGGCCTCCCGCCCCATGGTCGCGACCACCAGAATGCCGGCCGTCTGCGCCATCGACTCGACGATCAGCACGCCGGGCATGACCGGGGACGCCGGGAAGTGGCCCTGGAAGAACGGCTCGTTGATCGAAACGTTCTTGATCCCGATCGCGCTTTCCCCGAGGTGCAAGTCCAGCATCCGATCCACCAGCAGCATCGGGTAGCGATGCGGGATCATCTCCATGATGCGACGGATATCGAGTGAGTCGATGACCTCACGCGAGGCCGCGGTTGTCGTTTCTGTTGCGCTCATCGTCGGTGTCCACGGACTCGGACGCGGCTACAGCCGCGTGCCGAAGCTAAACCGGAATTTCTCCGTCTTGTCGAATTTCTCCCTCTGGATCGGCAAGGCGTAGTCGACCCGGATCGGCCCGAATGGCGACACCCACTGCAGGCCGATACCGGCTGATGCACGGATCGACGTCGAATCCTGAACGTTGGAGCCCCGCTCTTCCGCGCCCCACAAGCTGCCGGCATCGATGAAAGCCTTGCCCAGGATGCCAATCTCTCGCGGCAAGCCGATGGGGAAGCTGAGCTCGGCAGAGCCGACGTAGTAGTATTTGCCGCCAAGCGCATCGCCGCCGCTGTGCGGGCCGACACCGCCGGTGCGGAAGCCGCGGAAATTATCGCCGCCGAGGAAGAAGCGGTTGGCGATCTTCAGGTCATCCTTGATCGGCTTGACGATGCCGCCCTGCGCCGACAGCGACAGCACGACCTCGTCGAAGATCTCGTAGTACCACTGCGCCTCGAGCTTGTTGCGATAGAAGTGCTCGGTGCCGCCCAGGCCGCCGAGATCCAGCGAGTACCGCAGCACCCAGCCCTTGGTCGGGTTCAAACGGTTGTCACGCGTGTCCCAGGCGAGGACCGTCCCGATTTCCGAGGTCCACGTCCTGCCGGCCTGTGCCTTGATCAGCGGCGAGGCGTTGTCGCCGACATTCTTGATGACGTCGCGCTTCAACGAATAGCGCACGGTCTGTCGGGTGTTTTCCGAGAGGCTCCAACCGGCGCGCAGCGCGAAGCCGAGCTCGCTTTCGTCGTACGAGCTCGTCCTCTGGTTGTCGCGGGTGATACGGAAGATGTCGAACCCGGCCGATATGTTGCGATCGAGGAAATAGGGTTCGGTGAAGCCGAGGTCGATCTGGGTGCTGCGCGTACCCAGCGAGAGGCCGACGCGCAGATCCTGGCCGCGCCCCAGCAGATTGCGCTCACGCACCGAGATATCGCCCAACACGCCCGACGAGGTCGAATAGCCGGCACCGACCGAGATCTCGCCCGTGCTCTGCTCGACGACGTTCACCTCGATGATCGTCTTGTCCGGTGCCGTCCCCGGCGTGTTCGAGACATCGACCTTCTCGAAGAATCCGAGGTTCTGCAGCCGCTGCTGCGAGCGGCGCAGCTTGGCGGTGTTGAACGCATCGCCCTCGCCAAGCCGGAACTCGCGCCGGATCACCTTGTCCAGGGTTCGCGTGTTGCCGGTGATGTTGATGCGCTCGACATAGACCCGTGGGCCTTCCTGGATGTCGTATTCGACATCGATCGTCTTTGTTTCCGCGTTGCGCTTGATATTGGGGCGCACGTCGACGAAAGCGTAGCCCAGCGTGCCGACCGCCTCGGCGATGGCCGTGATCGTCTTCTCGACCTGATCGGCGTTGTACCAGTCGCCTTCGCGGGTGGTTACCAGCGCCTTGGCCGCCTCGACATCGAGACCTTCAAACCGCGTGGTCACATCGACTTTGCCGAACTTGTAACGGTCACCCTCCGAGATGGTGAACGTCACGAAGAAGCCATCGCGGTCCGGCGCAAGCTCGGCAACGGCCGACAGAACACGGAAATCGGCATACCCTTCCGACAGATAGAACTTGCGCAGCAGCTCCTTGTCGAAGTTCACCCGGTCGGGATCGTAGCGGTCGTCGGACGAGAAGACGCGGAACCAGGCCGACTCGGTCGTGCGGATCTTCTCGCGCAGCTTGCCGTCGCTGAAATGCTCGTTGCCGATGAAGGTGATGCGACGGATGCCTGTCGTGTCACCTTCATTGATCTCGAAGACCAGGTCGACACGGTTCTGGTCGAGCCGGATGGTCTTGGGTTCGATCCTGGCATTGAACTTGCCGGCGCGACGATAGACCTCGACCAGGCGGCTGACGTCCGACTGCACCTTGGCCTGGGTGAAGACCGTGCGCGGCTTGGTCTGGATCTCCTGCTTCAGCTGGTCGTCGTCGAGCTTCTTGTTACCCTCGAAGGCAACCCGATTGATGATCGGATTCTCGACCACCTTGACGATCAGCCGCGGACCGTCCTGCTGCACCGTCACATCGGCGAACAAGCCGGTGGAGACCAGCGCCTTCAGCGACTTGTCGATCGCCTCCGGGTCGGCCGCCTGGCCTTCGCGCACGGCGAGGTATGAGCGGATGGTCTCCAGTTCAACACGGCTGTTGCCCTGGATGACGATGGTCGAGATCAC
This sequence comes from Vineibacter sp., assembly GCA_035279205.1. Classification (GTDB taxonomy): domain Bacteria; phylum Pseudomonadota; class Alphaproteobacteria; order Reyranellales; family Reyranellaceae; genus Vineibacter. The sequence continues at coordinate 5,686 of DATEIF010000090.1, read as the reverse complement.
GCCGCCCCGCTGCGCCGCAGCCGGCGGAGCCGTCATGATCACGCACGAAAGACAGAGGGCGATCGTGCCCAGAACGCGTTTCAGACGCAGCAAAGCTCCCCCTGCCCTGTCGGGGTTGTTTTCCAGCTGACAGGTTTCCTGTTTAACCGACAGCGGACTCTCATGCCACCCTCTATTCATACTATTCATAGGGGCAGTATGCGACCGATCAACAACGAGATGTCGTTGAAGGTGGCAAACACCATCAAGCAGCCCATGGCCGCCAGCCCGATCCGGAACCCGATATCCTGGGCTCGAGCCGACAATGGCCGGCCGCGAATCCACTCGATGGCGTAGAACAACAGGTGGCCGCCATCGAGCATGGGAATCGGCAGCAGGTTGAAGACACCCAGCGTCACCGACAGCCCGATGATGAAGTAGAGCACGGCGCTCCAGCCGATCTGCGAGACCTCGCCGGCGGTCTTGGCAATACGGATCGGCCCGCCAATCTCGTTGGCGGGTCGCAAGCCAAGCACGATCTGGCGCACCACGGTGTAAATGGTGCCAGACATGCGCCAGACCTGGGCCGTCGCCTCGACCGCGGCGTCGACCGGACCCATGGTGCGCACCACCGACGCCGAGCTGCTGGCAAAGCCCAGCCTGCCCTCGAACCGCGGTTTGCCGTCCGCGCCCGTGACTTCTTCAGCCGCCGGCGTGGCGACAAGGTCGATCACCGCGCCGCTGCGGTCGATCTTGATCCGCGTTGCCTGATTGGGCCGCTCACGCACGATCCTGGGAATCTGACCGAAATGCACGATTGGCGTGCCTTCGATCTCGAGGATCCGATCGCCTGCCCGCAGCCCCACGCGCTCGGCAACGCTGCCCGGCAGGACCTGGCCGATCACCGGCAACGCACTTGTGCTGGCGATCCCCAGCTCACCGAGCCGATGGACGTTACCGAAGCGATCCTTGTAGTCGTGCGGTGTCGGGGTCACCATCATCGACTGCGTCTGGCCGTCCCGGGTCACCGTGACGGGCAAGGCAATGGCCGGGTTGATCTGCACGACGGACAGCACATCCTCGAAGCTGTCCACCGAGCGGCCCCCGATCGACACGACCGTATCGCCCGTGCGCAACCCGGCCTTGGCTGCGGCCCCGTCCTGCTCGATGACGACGACGGTCGGCGGCGTGTAGGGTTGCCCCAAGGTCATCAGCAGGCCGGCCATCAGCACGACGGCGAAGATGAGATTGGCGGCCGGCCCGGCGACGACGACCGCCGCCCGCACACCCAGCGATTGCGTGTGGAAGGCGCGCTTGCGCTGCTCGGCCGTCAGGTTGTCGTCGCCCGCGCCGGCGCTGGTTGGATTGCTGTCACCGAGGAACTTGACGTAACCACCGAGCGGCAGTGCCGAAATGCGCCAGCGGGTGCCGGTCTTGCGGCTGGTCCAGCCCCAGATTTCCGGGCCGAAGCCGATGGAGAACACCTCGGCGTGGACACCGTTGCGCACGCCGATCCAGTAGTGTCCCCATTCGTGCACGAACACCAGGACGGTGATGATCAGCAGTGTGAGGATGATGTTGTTGGTGATGAAGCCGACGAAGTCCATGGAAGACACTCTCCGTTCTGTTCATCACCGTGTGCGAGCACACATCAACCGCGCCTCGGCACGCGCCTGGGCGTCGATCAGTCGGATATCATCAAAGCTTGACGGCATGTGGTTGGCGCGGGCGCGGCCGCCCATACGTTCCATCACGTCTTGCACGACCTGGGCGATGGCCAGAAAGCGTATCTGAGATGAAAGATAAGCTTCGACAGCTATCTCATTGGCCGAATTGAGAATTATCGGAAAGCAACCGCCCAATTGCAAAGCCTCCCGTGCGAGCTGCAACGCCGGGAAGCGCTCCAGATCCGGTGGCTCGAATGTGAGCGCCGACAATTTGGCGAAGTCGAGGCGCGCGGCGTGGGTCTTCATGCGCCGTGGCCATGCCAAGGCATGAGCAATGGGAACCCGCATGTCCTGATCGCCGAGCTGGGCGACCACCGAACCATCGGTGTACTCGACCATCGAATGGATCACCGACTGCGGGTGAACGACGACATCGATGCGCTCATCGGGCATGTCGAACAGGTGATGGGCTTCGATCAGCTCCAGGCCCTTGTTCATCATGGTGGCCGAGTCGACCGAGCTCTTGGCGCCCATGTCCCAGTTCGGATGCGCCACGGCCTGCGCCGGCGTCGCATGCTCCATCTGCTCGCGGGTCCAGGTGCGGAAGGGCCCGCCCGACGCCGTCAGGATCAGCCGTTCGACGGAGTCGCGGTTGGTCTCGTCCAGGCACTGGAAGATGGCATTGTGCTCGCTGTCCACCGGCAGAAGCCGGCCGCCGCCGCTGCGGCGCACAGCTTCCAGCAGCACGTCGCCGGCACACACCAGCGCTTCCTTGTTGGCCAGCGCAATCGTGGCGCCGCGCCGCGCCGCCGCCAGGGTCGGCGGGAGCCCGGCAAAGCCGACGATCGCCGCCATCACCCAGTCGGCCGGACGCTCGCCGGCTTCGATCAGCCCCGCCTCGCCGGCCGCCGCCTCGATGCCGCTGCCGGCAAGGGCCTGCTTGAGCGCGCCGTAGCAGGCCTCGTCGGCGACGACGGCCAGGCGGGCCCCCAGCCGTCGCGCCTGCTCGGCCAGCAAGTCGACATTGCGATGTGCCGTCAATACCTCGACGGCGAACCGGTCGGGCGCATGGGCGATCAGATCGACCGTGTTGCATCCCACCGACCCCGTCGATCCCAGGACCGTCACGCGGCGAACGCCGCTGGACGCCACGGGCCTCGCCAGTTCCATGCTCAGTTCCATGGCACCGCTCCGCCTCCCAGCAGGCGAACCGCGGCGACAAACAGGAGCGCCGCGAGCAAGCCATCCACCCGATCGAGAATACCACCATGTCCGGGGATAAGTCGGCCACTGTCCTTGCGCCCGAAACGCCGCTTCATCGCCGACTCGGCGAGGTCGCCGGCCTGCGCCACGACGGCGATCAGTGCCCCCCAAACCGCCAGCCAGGCCACATTGGCATCCGCCCAGACCTTGAAGACGACGCTGACCAGGGCCGCTGCCACGACACCGCCCGCCAGGCCGGACCAGGTCTTGGCGGGGCTGATGGCGGGGGCGAGCTTCGGTCCACCCACCGTACGGCCGGTGAAGAAAGCAAAAATGTCGGTGGCCCACACGACGGCGAGCAACCACAGAAACGTCAGCAGCCCGAACCGCGCGTCATGGCGCAGCCAGAACGCGGCAAGCACAGCCAGTCCGATGTAGAGGTAACCGACCGCCTGCCATCCGGGCCGCCGCCATCCGCCGCCGACCATCTGTCGCCATTCGACGACCATCACCACCGTGACGAGGGCGATCAGCAGGTCGAACCACGGGAAATCGTACCACACGGCGGCAATCGCCAGCGGCGCCAGCACCACCGCCGATACGACGCGGACCGCCAGATCGCGAAACCGGCCGGCGCGCGGCGCCTCAGCCAGCGACGGCGCCATAGCGACGTTCCCGCCGCCGGAACTCGGCAATGGCGAACTCCAGGTCGGCCTTGCTGAAGTCAGGCCACAGCGCCGGGCTGAACACCAGCTCGGTATAGGCCGACTGCCACAGCAGGAAATTGCTGATGCGCTGCTCGCCCCCGGTGCGGATCAGCAGATCCGGTTCAGGCAGCTCGCGCGTCAACAGGTAACGCTCCACCATCTGCTCGTCGATCGCAGCCGGCGCCAGCTTGCCGAGCGCGGCAGCCTGGGCCAGGCGCTGTGCCGCCTGCACGATGTCGGCCCGACCGCCGTAGTTGAGCGCGATCGAGACATTGATCCGCGCATTGGCGCGCGTGCGCTCCTCGGCCGTATTGATCATGTCGACGATGTCGGCTGCCAGGCCGTCACGGTCGCCCACAACGCGCAGCCGCGCGCCCTCCTTGGCCAAGGTCTCGAGTTCGGCGCGCAGGTACTGGCGCAGCAGGCCCATCAGAAAATTGACTTCGTCCAGGGGCCGTTTCCAGTTCTCGGTCGAGAAACCGAACAGCGTGAGATACTCGACACCGAGCTCACCCGCCGCCCGAACCGTATCGCGCACGGTCTCCACGCCGCGGCGGTGGCCGGCGGTGCGGGGCATGCCGCGCGCCTTCGCCCACCGGCCGTTGCCATCCATGATGATGGCGACGTGCCGTGGCCCATCCGATATTTCGGAAGGCGCGGGAACGGGTGCAGCGGCGATCGGCATTGCGGGGCGTGCGGTCGATGACATCTCAGACCGTCATGATCTCCTTTTCCTTGTGCGTGAGCGTCTCGTCGGCGGCCTTGACGAACTTGTCAGTCATCTTCTGGACCTCTTCGTTCAGGCGCCGATGCTCGTCCTGCGAGATGGACTTGTCCTTTTCCGCCTTCTTCAGGTCTTCCATGACGTCGCGGCGCACGTTGCGCACGGCCACGCGCGCCTGCTCGGCATACTTGTGGGCGACCTTGGTCAGCTCCTTGCGCCGCTCCTCGTTGAGCTCGGGAATCGGTACCCGCACGAGCGTGCCGTCGGCGGCCGGGTTGAGCCCGAGTCCGGCTTCGCGGATCGCCTTCTGCACCGCGACCACCAGGCCCTTGTCCCACACCTGGACCGACAGCAGGCGCGGCTCCGGTGCGCTCACCGTGCCGCACTGGTTGAGCGGCATGCGCTGACCGTAGGCATCGACCACCACCGGATCGAGCAGGCTCACCGATGCGCGACCAGTCCGCAGGCCGGCGAACTCCTTCTTGAGCGCATCAATGGCGCCCTGCATCCGTTTCTCGAATTCCTTCAGGTTTGGAGCGGCCATGGCCGTCACTCCTCGTCGGTGATGATCGTGAAGGTACCCTCGCCACGCATGACCTCGGCAAGCCCGCCGGGCCTGTGCAGATCGAACACGACGATCGGAATGCGGTTCTCGCGGGCCAGGGAAATGGCCGAGGCGTCCATCACCTGCAGATCCTGTGACAGGACATCCATGTAGGTCAGGCGATCGTAGCGCACGGCACTCGGGTTCTTGAGCGGGTCAGCTGAGTAGACCCCATCGACCTGGGTCGCCTTCAGCATGGCGCCGACACCCATCTCGGCCGCGCGCAGCGCCGCGGCCGTATCCGTGGTGAAGAACGGGTTGCCCGTGCCGGCGGCGAAGATGACGATCCGCCCCTTCTCCATGTGGCGCACGGCGCGGCGGCGAATATAGGGCTCGCACACCGTGGTCATCGGGATCGCCGACAGCACGCGCGTATGCAGGCCGGTCTTCTCCAGCGCGTTCTGCAGGGCCAGCGAATTGATCACCGTGGCCAGCATGCCCATGTAGTCGGCGCTGGCCCGCTCCATGCCGGTGGCCGCACCGGCGACGCCGCGGAAGATATTGCCGCCGCCGATCACGATGCACACCTCGACGCCCATGGCGTGCACGGTGCTGATCTCTCGGGCGATCACGGCCAGCATCTTGGGATCCAGGCCGTACTCGCGCTCGCCCATAAGTCCTTCGCCGGACAGCTTGATCAGCACACGGCGATAGGCGGGTACAGCAGGCATGCCTGGACTCTGTGTTCTTGGTGCGCCGGCCGCCGTTGCAGGCGCCGGCCGACGGACGGAAAGCGACGGCTGATATTACACCAGCCGTCCCCTCACGCACGGCATTTTGTGCCTCACCGAATCGGACTCGC
>DATEIF010000089.1:0-2187 GCA_035279205.1 Vineibacter sp. | reverse complement strand
GCCGCCGCCACCGCCGCCGCCCCATGGACCGCCGCCGCCACTATTGTTGCTCCAGGGCATCAGTACCTCTCGCTGTCGTCACCCGGCCGGTTGGATCACGGTGTTTCCTTTTCTTTCCGGCCCGGCTGCATATATGACAGGCGCGACGCGGGCGCAACGCGAGGGCGTTCCGCCAAGCCGTTGCCCTGCCATCAAATGTCGACACGATGTTGGGGCTTTTCAAGCGTCGGGGGAAGCGCAATGGCGGAAATTGACCGGAAGGCAGTGGAAGGGGCGCTCGCCGGGGTGCCCGCCCCCGATGGCGGCGGCAATGTCGTGGCCGCCGGCCTGATCGACGGGATCGCGACCCGCGGCGGGCACGTACAGTTCGCACTGAAGGTCGACCCGGCCATGGGCGCCCGGCTGGAACAGCTGCGCCAGGCCTGCGAGGCGGCGGTCAAAGCCCTGCCCGGCGTGCAGTCGGTGACGGCCGTGATGACCGCCGAGCGCCCGGCCGCTCGCGCCCCTCAGGCACCCTCCCGCGCGCCAGGACCGCGTCCGGGAGGCAGCCCCGGAGGGGGTCCGGCCAACCAGCCGATCCTGGCCACCGGCATCGACAAGATCATCGCCGTGGCGTCCGGCAAGGGCGGCGTCGGCAAGTCGACCACCGCCGTCAACCTGGCCCTGGGCCTGGCGGCGCTGGGCTGCAAGGTCGGCATCCTCGACGCCGACATCTACGGCCCCTCCATGCCGCGCATGCTGAGGGTGACGGAGAAGCCCGATTCCAAGGACGGCAACAAGCTGCTGCCGATCGAGCGCTTCGGGCTGAAGACGATGTCCATCGGCTACCTCGTCAGCGAGGAGACGCCGATGATCTGGCGCGGCCCCATGGTGCAGAGCGCGCTGGAGCAGATGCTGCGCGACGTCGACTGGGGCCACCTCGACGTGCTGGTGGTCGACATGCCGCCGGGCACTGGCGATGCGCAGCTGACCATGGCGCAGCGCGTGAAGCTCGCCGGCGCCATCATCGTGTCGACGCCGCAAGACATCGCGCTGATCGATGCCCGCAAGGGCCTGAACATGTTCCGCAAGACCGCCGTGCCGGTGCTCGGCATCGTCGAGAACATGAGCTACTTCCTGTGTCCGCACTGCGGCCAGCAGTCCGACATCTTCGGCCATGGCGGCGCCGAGCATGAAGCCGAGCGGTTGGGCGTGCCGTTCCTGGGCGCCGTACCGCTGCACCTGGACATCCGCATCCATTCCGACGACGGCCATCCGATCGTGGCGGCCCAACCCGACAGCGCCCACGCGCGCGTCTACCGCGACATCGCCCAGCGCGTGTGGAACGCCCTGCAAGGCACCACCCAACGCGCCGCGCCAAGGATCGTGATCAAGTGATTTTTCCTCTCCCGCAAGCGGGAGAGGAAGGGGCCCGTGTCGTGCGCAGCACGATGGGAAGGTGAGGGCTTAAGAGCTCGGCGCCTCGTGCTTATCCCCTCACCCGCCGGGCGCTGCACGCCCGTCGACCTCTCCCGCGTGCGGGAGAGGTGAAGACCATCACCCCTTGCGCTTCACGCTTCGGCGCTTGCGCAGCTTGCCCTTGGCGCGCGCCTTGCGGGCCTGGTCGCGGGCGCGGTCGCGCTTCCTGGCCGGGACCTTCTTCGGCTCGAGCTTGACCGGGGCCAGCGTCGCCGGACCGATCATGCCGTGCACGCCGATCATGGCGCCGGCGATGGTCTCCAGTGCCAGGAACCGGCGCTCCTCGACCCAGCCGGGCAGTTGCAGGTGCAATGCCAGCTCGCGGCGAAAACCGAACGGGTTGTAGTACTCGGGATCGCCGACCAGGATCACGCGGCTGATGCCCAGCACGCGGCAGCGCGCCAGGCCGTGCCACATCAGCGCCTTGCCGTAGCCCAGGCCGCGCAGCTCCGGCGCCACTGCCAGCGGCCCCAGCAGCACCGCCGGCCATCGCTCGTTGATCATGATCGGCCAGAAGCGCAGCGACGCCACCAGCTTGCGCTTGTCGTCCAGCGCCACGAAGCTGAGATCGCGCACCGGCCGCACGCCCTCGCGCAGCTTGTAGACGGTCTTCTGCATGCGATCGGGGCCGAAAGCGGCGGAAACCATGGCCTCGATGGCCGCCGCATCGCTGCGCCGCTCGCGCACGATGCGCATCGGCTTCTGAGCCAACTCGACCATGCGTACTCT
>DATEIF010000088.1:0-4074 GCA_035279205.1 Vineibacter sp. | reverse complement strand
CGGACGGCGACCTGCTTGTGTCGCGTGAGAAGTTGCAGACCCGACCGGATGCGGCGGGAGCGTCCTTCGTTTCGCCTCGAAGCTCGAAGCGGCTGCGGCCGTCGCGTTCCGGCAGGACGCCGTCGAGATTGCGATCGAGGCGGCTGAAGTCCGGTGTCCGAACATGCGCCATGGCGTCCGGGGTCGGAAGGCTGAGCAGGGCAAGGGCAGCAAAGGCCAGTCGCAGTGTCGGCGCCCGGCGGATTCCGCCGGCAGGACGCGCAACTGTCATGAACCTGCTCCCCTCTCGAACATTGGTGATCGCTGTCCGGAAAGTAGCGCCGGGCGGAGGCAGGCTCCACCCGGATTCTCAGCGCTGATTCATAATGACTGACTCGGAAGCTGAGCGATCATCGCGCAACAACAGACGGCGCGCCTGTCAGCTGCTGCACGACTTCGAGCTGGATCCTGGCTGCCTCGACCATCTCGGCGACCGGCACCGATTCGTTGGCGGCATGGCCCTGCGCGCCCGAGCCCGGGCCGAAGTTGATGATCTCGATACCGTCGTCTGCGTAGTAGCGGCCGTCGCTGACGCCTGTCGCGCTCAGGAACTTCACCTTGCGACCGGTCTGCCTCTTCACGGCCGCTTCAAAGGCGGTGACCGCCTGGCCATTCTCGGGGGCGAAGAAGCCGTTGGTGCCGGTCAGGAACTCCACCGTGTACATGCTCCTGGGTTCGCCGACCTTGTCGACGACCTGCTTCAGTTCCTTGAAGGCATCCTTGACCTTCTCGTCGGGCAGCAAGCGGCGGTCGATCTCGACGGTGCAGGCCGAGGGCACGACGTTGGTGTTGTGGCCGCCATGGAACATGCCGACGTTGACCGTCGACTTCATGGCGCCCTTGACGCGCCTGGGCAGCACCTTGTCGTAGTGCTTCTGCAGGGCGCCGACCAGGCGCATCATGCGCAGGATGGCGTTGTCGCCGGCGGCGGGATTGCCGGCGTGCGCCGCCTTGCCTGTCGTGGTGATGCGGGCCCACATCACGCCGCGCTCGGCGACGATCAGCTGGTTCTCGGTCTGTGCGCCCAGGATCAGCACATCGGGCTTCACCTTGCGTGCCGCGCGCAGGAACGCCATGCCGTTGGGGCCGAGATTCTCCTCGTCGGCGACGAAGGTGAAGACCACCTCACCCTCGGCGGGCCCGCCGCGCCGGGCGATCTCCTCGGCCAGCCACAGCTGCACCGCCATGCTGCCCTTGCAGTTGCCGGCGCCCAGCCCATAGACCAGCCCACCCTTGTGCACGGCCTTGAACGGATCGGTCTTCCAGTTGGCGCGTTCGCCCACGCCCACCGTGTCGACATGGGCATTGAACACGGTGCTCGGGCCTTTGGTCGGACCCTTCAGGCGCGCCACGACGTTGTCGACGCCCTTGACCTTGCGTGTGACGTCGACCTTGTAGCCGGCCTTCTTCAGCCGCCTGGCCGCATAGGCGCAGATATCGACGCTCTCGCCCGGCGGGTAGGGGCTGGGGATTGCGACCAGGTCGGAAAGAATGGCAACGAGCGGCTTGGCGAGCGCGGGCATACGGGATCCTCAGTGTCAACGATTGGCGAGGCGCACCAGCGCCTCGACCAGCACACGCGTGCCGGCAGCGAGATCCGACGGTGTCGCGTTCTCGATCTCGTTGTGGCTGACGCCGCGCTCGCAGGGCACGAAGACCATGCCGGCCGGGCACAATGTCGCGATGTGCATGGCGTCGTGGCCGGCGCCCGAGGGCATGTCCATGTGGCTGAAGCCCTGGCGGTGGGCTGCCTCGCGCACCAGGCCGATCACGTCGGGATCGAACACGGTGGGCGCCACCGACGTCAGGCGCTCGATCGTAGCGGTGCAAGGGGCTGCCTTGGTCTCGACGATCGTGCGCAGCTTGGCTTCGTGCGCGTCGAGCACATCCATCGACGGATGGCGCATGTCGATGGTGAAGGTCACGCGGCCGGGCACGGTGTTGGGCGAGCCGGGCAGCACGTCGACACGCCCGATGGTGAAGCGCAGCGTATCGTCGGCATCGCGCGTGGCGTCCTGCATGGCGCCGGCGATGGCGACGGCGGCGACAAAGGCATCCTTGCGCGCGGCACGCGGCGTGGTGCCGGCATGCGCCTCGTCGCCCACGATCTCGACCATGAAGCGGCGGCTGCCCTGGATGCCGGTAACGACACCGATCGTCGTTTTGGCATCTTCCAGCCGCGGGCCTTGCTCGATATGCGCCTCGACATAACCATCGAGCGCAAAGCCCGGTTTATCACCGCGTCGCGGGGCTGGTGCGGCGGCCAGTGTCTCGGCCAGCGCGTCGCGCAGCACGACGCCCTTCCAGTCCTTGACCGCCAGCATGGCATCGAGCGCGTTGTGGCCGGCAAAAACGGCCGAGCCCATGGCGCCGGGCTGGAAGCGGCTGCCTTCCTCGTTGGTCCATGCCACCGCTTCGACCGGCCGCTTGGTGCGCACGCCGGCATCCTCCAGCGCTTCCAGCGCCTCGAAGGCGGCCAGCACGCCGTACATGCCGTCGAAGCGTCCGCCGGTGGGCTGGCTGTCCATGTGCGAGCCGCTGAGGATCGGTTTTGCCGTCGGGTCGCTGCCGTCGCGGCGCACGAACAGATTGCCGATGACGTCGGTGAACACCGAGAAGCCGCGCGCCTTGGCCCAGGACATCAGCAGGTTGCGGGCCGCGGCATCCTCGGCCGACAGCGCCTGGCGGTTGACGCCACCCTTGGGGGTGCCGCCCAGCTTCGCCATGTCCTGGTGCCGCTGCCACAGCCGGTCCTCGCGAACCGCCTGTGCTGCGCGTTCGAAATCGCTCATGGCTCTTCACCTCTCCCGCAGGCGGGAGAGGTCGACGCGCGCAGCGCGTCGGGTGAGGGCTTCACGCACGGCATCGCGTGCGTAACCCCTCACCTTCCCATCGCGCTCCGCGCGACGAGCCCCTTCCTCTCCCGCGAAGCGGGAGAGGACAAGGAAGGCGTCCTCCCGCTGCTGAAACATCGTGTCGATTCTCCACGCACCCGCGCTCCCAGCGCGGCATCGTCCTTGCTATACAAAGGCGGCCGGGTATCGGCAATGGTACGCCGAGGGGAGGACATATGCTGCGCGATCATCAGACCCGTGACCTTGTCGGCTACGGCCCCAACCCGCCTGATCCACAGTGGCCGGGCAACGCGCGCATCGCGGTCAGCTTCGTGCTGAACTACGAGGAGGGTGGCGAGAACACCGTGCTCAACGGCGATCCGGGTTCCGAGGTCTTCCTCAGCGAGACGCCGGGCGGCCAGCCGTTCGTGGGCACGCGCGACCTCAGCACCGAGACGGTCTATGAATATGGCAGCCGCGCCGGTTTCTGGCGCATCCTGCGCCTGTTCGCCGAACGCAACATCCATTTCACGTCGTGGGCCGTGGGCCGCGCGCTGGAACTGAACCCCGCCGCCGGCCAGGCGATGGTGCAGGCCGGCCACGAGGTCGCCAGCCACGGCTGGCGCTGGATCAACTACAAGGACATGGCCGAAGCCGAGGAGCGCGACCACCTGCAGCGCGCCGTGCGGGCCATCGAGCAGGCGTGCGGCCGGCCGCCGGTCGGCTGGTACACCGGCCGGCTCAGCACCAACACGCTGCGGCTGGTGGTCGAGCATGGCGGCTTTCTCTATTCCAGCGACTCCTATGCCGACGACCTGCCCTACTGGGTGCGGGTCGGTGACCAGCCGCACCTGATCATTCCCTACACGCTGGAAGTGAACGACATGAAGTTCGCCGTGGCGCCGGGCTTCACCTCGGGCGACGGCTGGTTCGCCTATATGCGCGACGCCTTCGACGTGCTCTACGCCGAGGGCGCCAGAAGCCCGAAGATGATGTCGATCGGCCTGCACTGCCGCCTGGTCGGCCGGCCGAGCCGCGCCGCGACCTTGGCGCGCTTCATGGATTACGTCGCGTCAAAGCCCAAGGTCTGGGTGGCCACGCGCGAGGAGATCGCGCGGCACTGGATGAAGGTGCATCCGGCGAGGGGCTAGCTCATACTCTTCCGGACCGCGAGCCTCCGGCTCGCTCATGCTCATGAGCG
>DATEIF010000087.1:0-7719 GCA_035279205.1 Vineibacter sp. | reverse complement strand
GAGGAGGCGCGCCACGTCGCGGGCTTCGGCCGCTACATCAAGGTGCGCTGGGGCAAGGCCTATCCCTGCGCCGACGAGCTCGGCAAGTTCCTCAACGACATCGTGCTGTCGCCCATCGTCTACAAGAAGCTGGTCGGCATGCAGATCATGCTCGAGGGCCTGGCGATGGGTGCCTTCGCCGACACCCATGCCTACACCCGCGATCCGCTGCTCAAGCGGCTGGTGCAGCTGGTGATGACCGACGAGGCGTTCCACCACAAGTTCGGCAAGATCTGGGCCGACCGCACCCTGCCCAAGCTGTCGGAGGAGGAGCACGAGAAGGTCGAGGACTGGGCCGCCCACGTCTTCGAGTCGCTGCTGTTCAACCTCACCAGCATCAGCCAGCGCACCTACATCTACGAGGAGCTCGGGCTCGACTGGCAGTGGGTGCGTGACGCCGTGCGCGAGGCCTACGGCCGCGACAGCCGGCGCAACTCCATGCAGGAGAGCACCAACATCTTCCGGGTCCTGATCAAGACCCTGCTGAAGGCCGGCATCATCACCGATCGCACCAAGCACGTGTACAGCCCCTGGGTCGACCTCGGCGAGCTGGTGGGCGAGGGCGACTCGATGATCGGCGACGCTATCGCCGCCGACGGCATCGCCTATCTGCGCGAGATCAACCGCAAGCGCCGCGTCATCGGCCAGAAGCCGACAGTCTGACGCATCGTCGTCGAACGCCGTCATCCCGAGCGCAGCGAGGGATCTCCTGCGAATGACGCATTGCGCAGGCCGCCGCGGGAGATCCCTCGCTGCGCTCGGAATGACCGTGGGCGCAGTCTAGCGCGCTGCCTTCGCCGGCTTGGCGTCGAACGCCTGTGTGAAGCGATGGTCCAGGATCTTCATCGTCTGCTCTTCAGGCAGCACCATCGAGAGACGATAAAACGATGCCAGCACCTCGTGCAGGAACGCGTGCAGTGCCGCGACCTGCTCGGGCGTCAGGTCGCGCGTGCTGCTGTGGTCGCAAAATGGCCTCAGGCGCAAAGACGTCAGCAGCGCGCGGGCGAACTGCCCCTGATTTTCCTTGGCCATGTAAACCTCCCCTGGCTCATCTAGCGGAGCCTGGCCGCAAGCTTGTGCGTCGGCAGAGCCGCGGTCAATTGCCATCCGTGGTCCCTCGCGTCGATTTGCGCTAGGCTGCTGACGGCGGATGGTCGATCCACCCGACCCAAACAAGGGGAGGTGCGGACATGGCGTCAAAACTGACGTTGCCCGGCACGTACGCATTCCATTTCAGTGGCTTTGATCGCGACGGTGCACGCGCGCGATACGTTACCGGACTGGGCCGGATCGTCCTGGTCGCCACCGACGCGACCACGGGTACCCTCAGCTACGGGCTGCAGTGGTCGACGAACAGCCCTATGTTTGGTGGCGTTACGTCGGCCCAGAGGCTGCGGCACTCGGTGTACGACCTGACGGGGTCGTACGAGATCCTCGAAGCAGGGCCGCCGCTGGTGGCGGCGCTCAACATCGAATTCCGGCGCCAGGGCGATGACAGCCCACCCGAACGCGTTGCCATGAGCGACAGGTTCTTGGCTGTCCAGTCCGGCCCTGATCGGTTCCGGTTGATGTCGACCGATCCGCGGTCGATTGTGGGCACGCCGGAAAGGATCGACGAGCTGGTGCTTGGCGAATCGATCAAGGTCGATCCCGCCACCTGGTGAGCGCCTTTCCTGGGAGCGAGGGCCTCTGGCCCGCTCACGAGACGGCGCTACGCGCGCAAACGACGCTATGGCCGGTGATGCGGGCGAGACGCCCGCGCTCCCAGGTTTTTCTAGCGGCGGCGATTGCCGTGTGCGCGGCGGACGATCTCGGCGGCGGCGAGCGCATCGGCGGTGTGCCGTCCCTCGTCGATCCGCAGATAGATCTCGTCGACGATGTCGGCCGCGCCGCCGCCGTCGCGTTGCAGCAGATGGTGCAGGCTCATCGCCGCCCGCAGCTGCAGCCAGCGCGCCTTGGTGGCGGTGGCCAGCGCCAGGGCGGCCCGGATGTCGTCCTCGGCGCGGCCGGTCTCGCCGACCGCGGCGCGCAGCTCGCCGCGCAGGCGCAGCAGCTCGGGGCGAAAGAACAGCTCCTCCGGGTTGGCGCTGAAGGCCTGCTCGATCGACTCCATCGCCGCGCCCGTCGTGCCGGCCGCGGCCTGCGCCTCGGCCAGCCACGCGAGATAGAGCGTGATCGCCACGCGTGAGCCGGTGGTGGCCATGCCGGCGATGCCCTGGCGGATCAGCGCGATGCCCTCGGCGGCATGTCCCAGCGCGGCCTGCGCGCGCCCCAGCGCGATGCGCGAGATGGCGGCGAACTGCGGCACGCCGTGCGTGTCCGACAGCGCGATCGATTGCTGCGCCAGGTCGCGCGCGGACTCGGCCTCGCGCAGCAGGACGGCGAGGATAGCCGCCATGTACTGCGCGAAGGCGATGTCGTAGGGGCGTCCGCTCGCCTGCGCCAGTTCGACGGCCAGCTGCATGCGGCGGCGGCCTTCGTCGGGCCGGCCCATCATCCAGGCGATGCGCGCGGCGTTGCCGAAGGTTTGCGCGACCGCGCCCGGCCGGCCGGCGAAGCGGGAGTCGGTGAACAGCGGCCGGCCCAGCTCGAAATGCCGCTCGGCGGCGTCGAGATCGCCCAGGCGATAGAGCGACGTCATCTGGATCATGTGGGCATGGGCACGGCTGTCCCGGCTGCCCTTGCTCATCGCCAATCCGACGAACCGGTCGGCCAGCGCGCGGGCATCGACGTAGCGGCCGGCGCTCGACGCTGCCGCCCAGTCGGCCGCGATCTGGCTCATGGAGTCCTCCAGGTTGCCGGCGCGCTCCGACAGCTGCCGCGCCAGGGCGGCAGCCTGGGTGGTCGAGGATGCCGCGTAGCCGCGCGTGAGCTGCAGGATGCCGACCAGGGCGTTCTGCAACCGCAGATGCACGGCATCGCGGTCGGGCGCCTCGGTGAGGGCAGCAAGATGGGTCAACGCCTGCTGGTAGGCCTCCTCCGCTTCGCGGTAGGCGCCGCGTTCGGCGAAGACGTGCCCGGCACGGTCCCAGGCGGTCACCGCCGGCGCATGCGCACCCGCCGCGGCCAGGTGGCGGGCGATCACCTCCGGCCGGGTCTGCGCCAGGGAATGGAACATGGCCGCGATGGTCGTTGCGATGCGTTCGTGCAGGTCGCGCCGGCGGCTGCGCAACAGCGAGCCGTAGGCGGCATCGCGGATCAGCCCGTGCCTGAACCGGAAGGCCGGGGTGGCCGCCGTTCCCGTCACCACCAGGATATCGGCATCGACAAGGCGCCCTAGATGGACCCGAAGGTCCTGCTCGTGGCGCGCGGCAACGGCGGCCAGCAGGTCGGGCGCGAACTCCTCGCCGACGACGGCGGCCACCTGCGCGGTCTCGCGCGCCGAGCCGAGCCGGTCCAGGCGCGCGTTGAACGAGCCGGCCAGGGTCTCGGGAATGCCATGGGCACCGGCTTCCGGCGGTCCGGTCTCGACCAGCAGGGTGAGTTCCTCGGCAAACAGCGGCACGCCGCCGGCCCGCGTTGCAATCGTCTCGATCATGTCGGGCCGCTGCGACAGGCGTGGCGCCGCGCCGAGCACGATCTGGCGGATGTCATCCGTAGACAGGCGTTCCAGCGCGATGCTTGTCGGCTGCAAGGGTGCCAGCCATGTGGACTGAAGCGGCGAGCGTGCTGTCAGGATCAGCAGCACTGACGTGGCGCGTAGCGCCGACGCCGTAGCCTCGATCAGCTCCAGGGTCGACGGGTCGACCCAGTGCAGATCCTCGACGACGATGACCGCCGGTCGTCTGCGGACGGCGCCGAGGGTCCAGGCGCCGAGCGCCTGCAGCAAGGCCTTGCGGCTTTCCCCCGGCGAATCCGTCGACGACGCGAGTCCGCCGTCGTGTTTCACGCCCAGCATTTGGGCGATCGGGGGCAGGGCGGTCGGCGCGTCCAGGCCGGCGCGGGTTAGCAACCGCTGTAGCCGGGCAATGACCCGCTCGCGCGGCGCCGCCGGCCGCACGAGACGCTCCAGCAGGCGCGCGACAGGGTGGAACGGTGAGTTCTCGGCGAACTCGACGCCGCCCAGCGCGAGCCAGATGTGGGGCTGATCGGCGATGCGGGCGTGGAATTCCTCGACCAGTCGGGACTTGCCGATGCCGGGCTCTCCGGTGACGGTCACGACCTGTCCATTGCCGTCGCGCGCCGCGGCCCAGTGCTGCAGCAGCACGTTGATGCTGTGGCTGCGTCCGACGAAGGGTGCGCGCGTCGGTAGTGCGCCGACGGGCCGCTCAAGGCGATGGGGCGTCTGCACGCGAAACAGCCGCAGTGGCTGCTCGAAGCCCTTCACCGCTTGCGCGCCGAGGTCGGTGACAGCCAGCCGCCGGCGGATCGATCGGGCGACGGCCTGGGTGGCGACGATCGAGTCGCGCGCGGCGGCGGCCTGCACGTGGGCGGCGACGTTGGGCGCATCGCCGAACACGTCGCCGGCCGGCGTGACGACAACCTCGCCGGCGTGAATGGCGATGCGCACGCCGAGTGCCGGCTGGTCGGCGCGCTGCGCGCGGGCATTGGACTGCGCCATTTCGTCGAGGATTGCGAGGCTGGCGCGGGCGGCGCGCTCGGCGTCGTTCTCGTGTGCCGTCGGCCATCCGAAATAGGCCAGGATGCCGTCGCCCAGATGCTTGGCGACGTGGCCGCCGAAGCGGTCGACCGCGGCATCGATGGTCCGATAGTAGCCTGCCAGCAGCGCCTGCCATTCCTCGGGATCCAGGCGCAGCGAGATCGCCGTGGAGTCGGCGATGTCGGCGAACATCAGCACCAGGTTGCGCCGTTCGCCGGTGTCGCGCGGCGGCATTGGCCCGGCGGCAGGGTGCGCCGGCGGCAGCGCCGTCAGCGGCCGTCCGCAATGACCGCAGAAGCGGTTGTCGTCTGCGTTCGCGGTGCCGCAACCGAGGCAGATCATGCCGCGATGTTCAGGTCATTCCGGACGCATAGCAATCGTCATGTACAGAATGCGCGACGACTTGCGCGCGCGTCATCGTGGTGATGCCGCAATCATCTTGACTTCGTGGTTGCAAGAAATGCGGTAAATCCAGTAGCGATAGGCCAGTACCTACCGGCGCTCGCTGACGCCGGCATGGCCGATCCATCCGCGATCCAGCGTCGCGCGCAAGCGTCCGAATATCCCGGGAAGGCGCGGGCAGGGCTGACACCCGCATACCTTCGCCGTCATAAATAGACTTTCCCCGCCTGATCCTTCCGGCTACGAAGCGGCGAGTTTTCTCAGAGGTTCTGCCTTGCCGTCGTAAACGCCGGTCTCGCCAGTTCACCAGAAGCGCATGGCAGCGCGTTCGCGCTGCCGAAATCGAGAACGTGCGTTCGTCATCGTGGGCGGCTTGAGACCGGCTTGGCAGGCTCGATCCGCCGCCCGACATCGCCGCGCCGCGCGTCAGCCTCTCGCATCGTCACGCCTATTCTGCCGCCACGCCGTGCCCCCGATCGGGGCTCCTCATGCCGTCGACTTGATGAACTTCCCGCCGGGAAGGGCAAGTCGACATGTCATATCTCTCCCATGTTCAATGGACCATCACGCCCCGGATCGCCCCGCAGCCATGGCTGGCATGCCGTCGGTGCGATCGCCTGAGGCCGTTCAGCAGCAGCGGCAAGGTCAGGGTTAATGCCAACGGCAAACGCCTGGATGCGTGGCTGATCTACCGATGCGCCGACTGCGACAGCACCTGGAAGCGGCCATTGCTTGAACGCCAAAGCGTTGGTGATATCGATCCAGCGGTCCTGGACGCTCTGCAGGTCAACGACTCCCGGGGGATCCATCGCGTGGCTTTCGACGTCGCCGACTTGAAGCGATGGTCGGACCGCGTGGAAGAGTTCGCCGCCGTCCATGTCGAGAAGCGGCTGCTGGCCACGGGCACGACGGGCGCGACGCGCGTGGAGATCCTGTTGGCGGTGCCAATGCCCACCTGCCTGCGCATCGATCGTCTGCTGGCGAACGAACTCGCGCTCTCGCGCAGCCGCGTCCAGGCGCTGCAGGCCAGCGGCCTGCTGAGCGTCTCACCGCACGGGCTGCGCCCGCTTCGGGGGCCTGTCCGGGACGGCATGCGCGTGTGCATCGATACCGCGGCGGCTCCGGCCATGGCGCAGCTGGCGGGCGGCCCGGTCGCAGGATGATGCAGGAAACGCCGTGTTTGCCGGTTTTCACGGCGGACGACGCCGGTCCCGGGTGGGCCCGGCCGGCCGCCCGGGATCGATGGCACGAAACGGTCACGGCCGTTGTGATCGCGGTGCCGCCGTGGCGCGAAACCTTTCCCGGCCCAACCCGTCAACCCTCGACGGGCCAGTGCGTCTGGGTTTCGTACGGGAAGGGTCTTGCCATGGCGGCAGCAAGATTCGGAGAAGGTGCGACATTCCCGATCATCGGATCGGTCGTGCTCCACATTGTCTTTATCGGCCTACTGGTCGCCGGGCGCATGGGGCCCGAGCAACCCGCCGAGTCGGTCGCCGCCCGCGACGCCGCCGCGCACGGCGAGGCGGCGCTTCCCGTCGACCTGCACTCCTTCCGCGGCGCGCACAAGCCGGGCCGGCCGGCGCCCGACGAGTCGCGGGAAATGACCGCGGCCACCGTACCGGGTGTGCCCGACGCCCTGCTGGGCGCGTCCGGTCGTACGATCGTGCCGACGGAGCCGTCCCCGACGTCGCCGCCCGGCGCGTCGGACTCCACGCCGTCCGCCGTCGGCACCACACCATCGCTCATGCGGCGTGCAGGACAGGGCGGCGTGTCCGAGGCCCAGCCGATCGTGCGCGCGCCGCAGGCTGCTGCCACGGCCGAACCGGGTGCATCCGACCTTGCTGTAGCGGCGATGGCAGTGTCGCGCACGCCGTTGCCCGGCATGCCCGCGCTCAAGGTACAGCCTGTCGCGCCAATCGCGGCGGCCGCACCGCAGCGCCCGGCGTCGCCCAAACCCGGCCCGGCCGATCAGACCCTGATTCCGTCGCCCGAGACGGTGCCGGCACCGGTCGCCGATGCACCGCGCGTGACGGTGATGCCCGACGTGATGCTGCAGACCACCACGCCCGGCTCCACGCCGGGGCCGGGCCTCTCGAACCGGACCACGATTCCCCTCGATGTGCTGGCCGTGCCGACGCCGCCGAAACCGGCGGACACACCAGAGGCGCTGCCGCCGCCACCACCGCCGAAACCAGCGATCGCGCGGACCGTGGCGCCGCCACCGGTCACTGCCAATCCGGCACCGCCCAATCCGGCAACAGCCAAGCCGCCACCCAAGCCAAAACCGCGTGTCGTCCGGCCGGCACCGCCACCGCAGCCAGCAGCGGAACCCACGCCCGACATGGTGGTGATCCCGCCGGAGCCGGAACCCGTCGTTGCCATGCCGGTGGCACCGGCACCACCGCCGCCGGGCGCAGCATCACCGCGCCGTTCGACGCGCGCCATGGATCCGTTCGCCAACCATGGGATCAATGGTGAAGGCGGTGGCGGCGGC
This sequence comes from Vineibacter sp., assembly GCA_035279205.1. Taxonomy (GTDB): domain Bacteria; phylum Pseudomonadota; class Alphaproteobacteria; order Reyranellales; family Reyranellaceae; genus Vineibacter. The sequence goes on along the minus strand of DATEIF010000087.1, from coordinate 184 downwards.
GCGAGCAGCGCGGCGACCGGCGGGTCGGCTGGCGGTTCTGGTGCCGGTGGCAGTGGTGCCGGCGCTAGCGGAGCGGGCAGCGGCGCTGGCGGTTCTGGCGCCGGAGGCAGTGGTGCCGGCGCTAGCGGAGCGGGCAGCGGCGCTGGTGCTTCTGGTGCCAGTGGCAGTGGTGCCGGTGGCAGCG
>DATEIF010000086.1:0-12502 GCA_035279205.1 Vineibacter sp. | reverse complement strand
GCAGATCCGCGAGCTGGAGCAACGTTTTGGCGTTCCCCTCGTCGAGCGTGCGGGCAGGACCGTGCACGCAACGACGCCGGGCCTGGAACTGGTCGAGCACGCCCACCGGATCTTTCGCGAATGCGAGACGGCGGCGGCCGCCATGCGCCGCTTCCATCGTGGTTGGATCGGCCGCGTGCATGTCGGCACCACGCTGACCGCCCTGACCTATGCGCTGCCACCGATCCTGCGGTGGCTGCATGGAGATCACCCCGGCATCGAGCTGCTGGTCACCAACATGACGACCCGCGATAGCGTCGAGAGCATCATCCAGAACACGATCGATCTCGCGCTGGTGACCCTGCCGGTCGACGACGCTCATTTGCGCGTAACACCGCTGCGCCCCGAGATGTTGCTGGCGATCCTGCCCGACACCACCCCCGACATACCCGACGAAGTCACGCCGGAGTACGCCGCCGGGCAGCCCCTGGTGCTCGAGAAGCCCAGCGGCGCCGTCAGCGCGCTGGTCCTGCGGTGGCTGTCAAAGCAGATGCCCCTGGCGCGCACGCCAATGCATATCGCCACCGTGGAGGCGATGAAGGGAATCGTCTCGCTCGGCCTGGGCATGTCGATCGTGCCGGACGTCGCCGCCCTCCAGCCGATCGCGAACGTCGTCGTACGCCCCTTGAGTCCCCCGATCCCCTGCACGCTTGCCCTCATCGAGCACCGCAGCAAGCCCAACGATCCGGCGCTTGAGATCGTCCGCAATGCGCTGCTGGGTCTGCGAACGGGTCCCTACGCGCCAGCTGAGGCGTAACGCTGCCGCTGGTTGTCGGTCATATCTTTTCGCGCGGCAGACTTGTCGATTGGCCACTCGAAACCGTCGCGGATGCCCGAGGACCGCGATAAGCTGGCCTCACTCGGAAACACGATAGGGAAACGCTCAGGATGACCGCGACTGAACTCTGGCAATGGGATGCTGTCGATCTCGCGCCGGCGATCCGCAGCCGCAAGGTGTCGAGCCTCGATGCGACCCTGGCGGTGATCGAGCGCATGCAGGCGGTCAATCCCAAGGTCAACGCGGTCGTGCGCGACCTTTCGGACGAAGCGCTGGCGGCAGCCCGCGCCGCCGATGAAGCCGTGCGTCGCGGTGACCGCCTGGGTCCTCTGCACGGCGTGCCCGTCACCATCAAGGAGAATGTCGACCAGGTCGGGTTGCCGTCCGTCAATGGCGTCGTTGCCTTCAAGGAGCTCATCGCCGCCGAGGACAGCCCGCCCGTTGCCAACTGGAAGAAGGCCGGCGCCGTGATCGTCGGCCGCACCAACACGCCGGCCTTCTCGCTGCGCTGGCACACCGACAACGACGTCCACGGCCCGACATTCAACCCGTGGAGCAAGGCGCGGACATCGGGCGGTTCGTCTGGCGGCGCTTCCGCGGCCCTGGCGGTCGGCATCGGGCCGCTGGCGCATGGCAACGACTACGGCGGCTCGATCCGCTACCCGGCCTATACCTGCGGCCTCGCCGGCATCCGGCCCACCATGGGACGCGTCGCTGCGTTCAACCGCACGGCCAGCGTCGAGCGCTCGCCGACCAATCAGCTGATGGCGGTCAACGGCCCGCTGGCGCGCAAGGTGCGCGACGTGCGCATCGGCCTTGCCGCCATGTCGGGCCGCGATGCGCGTGACCCGATCTGGGTACCGGCGCCGCTGGAAGGCCCGCCGGCAGCGGCACCGGTCCGCGTCGCGCTGGTGGTGCAGCCCAAGGGCCAATACACGCACCCGGCCGTTGCCGATGCCGTGCGCAAGGCCGGCAAGGCGCTGGCCGACAACGGCTACGCCGTCGAGGAGGTCGAGCCGCCATCGTTCGAGGCGGCCTGCCAGGTGTGGCGCAAGCTGGTCTTTACCGAGACCCGGCACCTGACCTTCGAGAGCATCGAGAAGTTCGGCGATGCCCAGGCGCGCAAGAGCGCCAGCCTGTGGATGCAGCTGCAGCCCGATCTCTCGTTGAAGGAGTACATGCAGTCCCTGGCCGAGGTGCTGACCCATCGCCGCGCCTGGGCCGGCTTCATGGAGACGTACCCGCTGATCGTTGGCCCCAACTCTGGCGACCTGCCCTTCGAGGTCGGCTTCGACTACAAGGATGTCGAAACCTTCCGGCATGTGCTCGACGCCCAGGCTCTGATGACCGTGGTCAACATGCTGGGCCTGCCGTCGGCTGCCGTGCCGGTCGGCACGACGGCGGTGCCGGACGCGCCACGCGGGCTGCCGCTGGGCGTGCAGATCATCGCCCAGCGCTTCCGCGAAGACTTGGCGCTCGACGCTGCCGAGATCGTGGAAGCGCTGCACGGCGTTGCCACCCCGATCGATCCCGTGTGGTGACTTTTTATCCCCTCTCCGCCCGCGCAGCGGAGCGAGAGGAAGGGGCCCATCGCGCCAGCGATGGGAAGGTGCGGTGGGTGTCGAAGGCGGGCGCGATCAAGAAGGAAAGATCACGGCGAGTGAACCATGGCTCTCTTTGACGCGCACTTTCATGTCATCGACCCGCGGTTTCCGCTGGTGGTCAATGACGGCTACATGCCGCCGCCCTACACGGTCGACGATTATTGGGGCACAGCCGGGCCGCTGGGCGTTGTCGGCGGCGCCATTGTCTCGGGCTCGTTCCAGGCCTACGACCAGAGCTACCTGCTCGACGCCCTGGCGCGCTTCGGCCCCTGTTATGTCGGCGTCACACAGTTGCCCGACGACGTCGATGATCAGACGATCCGGCATCTCGACCGTGCCGGCGTGAGGGCGGTGCGCTTCAATCTCTATCGCGGCGTCACGGCCGATCCCCAGTCGATGATGCGCATGGCGCAGCGGGTCTACGACCTCGCCGGCTGGCACGTCGAGCTCTACCTCGACGGCTATGCCCTCTACGACCTCAAGCCGATGCTGCTGAGCTTGCCGCGCGTGGTGATCGACCATCTCGGCATGACGGAGAATGCGCTGCCGTCGCTGCTCGAGCTGGTGTGGCGCGGCGCCAAGGTCAAGGCCAGCGGTTTCGGCCGCGTGTCGCTGGGCGTGCGCGCGACGTTGCAAGCCATCGCCGACGCCGATGAAACCGCGCTGATGTTCGGCAGCGACCTGCCGTCGACGCGCGCCAACCGCCCCTTCTATCCCAGCGATATCGACCTGATCGCCAACACGCTGGATCCGGCGCGCGCCGAGCGTGCGTTGCTGTACAACGCCATCGCCTGCTACCGTCCGGCACAGATCCCGGTCTGAACAGAAAGTTGGGGTACCGAGTCATGCAATTCATGGTGATCGAGACGTTTCGCAACCAGGATGGCAAGGCCGTCTATCGCCGCTTCCGCGACAAGGGCCGCATGGTGCCCGAAGGCTTGACGTTCGTGAGCAGCTGGGTGTCCGCCGACCTGGGACGCTGCTTCCAGATCATGGAGTGCGACGACATCGCCCTGTTGCAGCGCTGGGTCGCCGAGTGGTCCGACCTGATCGGCTTCGAGATCGTGCCCGTCGTGCCGGGCAAGGACACCGCGGCGGCATTGGCCGGCCAGTTGTGAGCATCGGCCGTCAGGCGGCAGTCATCGCAAGGCCGCCGGCACGACAAAGAACAGGAAGACCGCCATGACGATCGCCGCGGTGATCATCGCCACGATGTAGGACACGGCCTCATGCCGTACCTGCCGTCGATTCCCGGTCGGTGGATGCGAGAGGTCGGCGGCATGGCGCAATCCCAGACCACCGCTCGCCGCGATCAGGCGCGACTCCTGAACGGCAGTGTCGGCAACCCGATGCTTGCCGGGCAGACGTGGTCGAACCCGATGCCATTTCATGTCACGACCGCCGGCGCCTCGTGGGTCGCGCCGGTCCCTGCTCGGCGGGGTCGTCGCGCGTGCGCTCCTCCGGCACCGGAACATCGGTGTTGGGATGGTTCTCGCCGATGTCCTGCCGACGCTTGGGCGCCGATGGCTTGCCCGGCACGCCAGGCCCGCAGGGTGGCGGCGGTTGGGGAAGGCCGGAGGGATCGTTCTGCTCACGCATGCAGTCTGCCTCGCTGACATCAGGTCAACGAGCGACACGCGGCCAAGGTTGCCGCGCGCCGGATGCACGCTGTGTGAAAGATCGCCTAGAACGTGATGCCGGGCGTCTTCTTGGTGGTGTAGCCGCGCTGGCTCATGCAGCTGCTCATCAGCCGGCCGCTGCGGTTGCTGTCATCGCGCCCCGCCATCTGCGAGGGCAATTGCGTGCGGCCCAGCCGTTGGTCGGTGGCCCCGATCGTGGCCTCGCGGTCAGCCACGATGCCACGTTCCTTGGCGACCAGATCCTGGATCTGCGACCGGCATAGAGCCTCGTCCTGGCGCCGCTGGTCGTCGGTGGCGCCGTCGCGCGTGTAGTCCGGCCCCGAGCAGGCGGCGAGCGCCAGACCGACAGCAAGAGCGATATATGGCTTCGATGCGCCTGCCATCAGTTCACTCCGCGGGCTGCGATCGCCTGCTCGATCGCCTTGAGCGCGGCGTCGGCCTGGGCCACGTCGGGACCGCCCCCTTGCGCCATGTCAGGCCGTCCGCCGCCGCCCTTGCCGCCCAGAGTGGCAACCGCGGCCCGCACCAGGTCGACGGCGCTGAGACGGCCGGCGAGATCGTCGGTGACACCGACCACCGCCGAGGCCTTGCCGTCGTCGACGCCGATCAACGCCACCACGCCGGAGCCGACCTGCTTCTTGAAATCGTCGGCCATGCCTTTGAGGTCCTTGCCCGGCACGCCATCGAGCCGCCGCGCGATCAGCTTGATGCCGGCGATCTCGCGCGGATCACCATCGGTCTTTGCTCCACCGCCGCCACCCGCCAGCGCCAGCGCGCGGCGCGCCTCGGTAATTTCGCGCTCCATCTTGCGCTGCGCATCAACCAGCGCGGCGATACGCGCCGGCACCTCGTCAGGCCGCACGCGCAGCGTCGTCGCCGCTTCGTTCAACCGATCGCCCTGCTCGCGGACATAGGCCTCGGCGGCGGCACCAGCCAGTGCCTCGATCCGGCGCACGCCAGCAGCGACCGCACCCTCCGACACGATCTTGAACAGGCCGATGTCGCCGGTGCGCCGCGCATGGGTACCGCCGCACAGCTCGACGGAGTATTCCTCGCCGTCGCTGCCGCCCATGCTGAGCACTCGCACTTCATCGCCGTACTTCTCGCCGAACAAGGCCATGGCGCCAGCCTTCACGGCCTCGTCGGGCGTCATCAGGCTCGTTTCAACAGGCCCGTTCAGGCGGATGTGGGCGTTGACCTCGTCCTCGACCTTGCGCAGTTCCTCGGCAGTGACCGCCTTGGGATGGCTGATGTCGAAGCGCAGGCGATCAGGCGCCACCAGCGAGCCCTTCTGGGTCACGTGATCGCCAAGCTGGTTGCGCAGCGCCTTGTGCAGCAGGTGCGTCGCCGAATGGTGAGCCCGCAGCGCGGCGCGGCGCGTCACATCGATGGACAACGTCACATCGTCGCCGACCTTGAGCTCACCCGACTCCACCGTGCCGATATGCGCATGCACATCGCCCAGCTTCTTCTGGGTATCGTCGACGACGAAGACGCCGCCGGCAGCGGTAATGCGGCCGGTGTCGCCCATCTGGCCGCCCGACTCGCCGTAGAACGGCGTCTGGTTGACGATGACCTGGCCCTTCTGTCCCGCCTTCAGCGTCGGCACTTCCTTACCGTCGGCCAGGAGCGCCACGACCTTGCCCTCGGCGGTATCGGCGTCGTAGCCCAGGAAGTCGGTGGCACCGACCTTCTCATGCAGGTCGAACCAGATTGCCTCGTTGGCCGCCTCGCCGGAGCCGGCCCAGGCGGCGCGCGCCTTGGCCTTCTGCTCGGCCATGGCGTGATCGAAGCCCTCGAGATCGACGCCGATCTGGCGCGCGCGCAGCACGTCCTGGGTGAGGTCGAGCGGGAAGCCGTAGGTGTCGTAGAGCTTGAAAGCCACATCGCCCTTGAGCGTGCCGCCGGCGCCGAGGCCTGCGGTCTCCTCTTCCAGCAGCCGCAGGCCGGTGCCCAGCGTGGCGCGGAAGCGAGTCTCTTCCAGCTTCAGGGTCTCGGTGATCAGCGGCTGGGCCCGCATCAGCTCGGGGAAAGCGTCGCCCATCTGGTGCACCAGCTCCGGCACCAGCTTGTAGATCACCGGCTCCTTGGCACCCAGCATGTGGGCATGGCGCATGGCGCGGCGCATGATCCGGCGCAGCACGTAGCCGCGGCCCTCGTTGGACGGCAGCACACCGTCGGCGATCAGGAACGAGCTGGCGCGCAGGTGATCGGCGATCACCCGGTGCGAGGGCGCCTGCGGTCCGTCAGGATCGACGCCGGTGGCATGCGCCGACGCCTCGATCAGCGCCCGCATCAGGTCGATGTCGTAGTTGTTGTGCTTGCCCTGCAGGACGGCGGCGATGCGCTCCAGACCCATGCCGGTGTCGATGGAAGGCCGCGGCAGGTCCACGCGTTCATCTTTCGTGACCTGCTCGAACTGCATGAACACCAGGTTCCAGATCTCGATGAACCGGTCGCCGTCGGCATCGGCCGAGCCCGGCGGCCCGCCCGGGATACCCTCACCATGGTCGTAGAAGATCTCCGAGCAGGGCCCGCACGGGCCCGTGTCGCCCATTGCCCAGAAATTGTCCGACGTGGGGATGCGGATGATCTTGGAGTCGGGCAGGCCGGCGATCTTCTTCCAGTAGCCGGCCGCGTCATCGTCGGTGTGGTACACCGTGACCAGCAGCCGGTCCTTGGCCAGGCCGTACTCCTCGGTGATCAGCTTCCACGCCAGCTCGATCGCCCGCTCCTTGAAATAGTCGCCGAACGAGAAATTGCCCAGCATTTCGAAGAACGTGTGGTGGCGCGCCGTGTAGCCGACATTCTCCAGGTCGTTGTGCTTGCCGCCGGCCCGCACGCATTTCTGCGACGTGGCGGCCGTGCTGTAGGGGCGCTTCTCCAGGCCGGTGAAGACGTTCTTGAACTGCACCATGCCGGCGTTGGTGAACATCAACGTCGGGTCGTTGCGCGGCACGAGCGGGCTCGACGGCACCACCTTGTGCTGGTTGTCGCCGAAGAACTCCAGAAACGTCCGCCGGATGTCGCTCGTTGTCGCCATGATCCTGACTGCCTGCGCCCATCTGCACATACCCTAGATGGGTCGATCCCCTTGGAAAACCAAGGCTTGTACCGTGCGCGCCGCCGCACTGTCCACGCTCCAAAGGACGGAATGACGGCGGATCGGCCCTTGCCGCCCGCCAGGCGCCTTGAGGCGGCCCGTCCGCAGTGCCACAGTCCGTTCCCTAGCCCAGGGCGAAAATGCCGATGATGTCGACGCACGACACGCCGCCCAGCGGCGCCGGCGAAGGCCACACTGTCACGCTCCAGATCGGCGAAACCGCCGATCCGATCCGGATTGGCTTGCCGGCGGGCGATGTCCTGCCCGAGGACGTGCTGCCCGCCCTGCGCACCATCACCGACATCGTGATGGCGCGCGCCGCCGCCGCTGCCGAGGCCAGAGGGCGCACCATCACCTGCAGGGAGGGCTGCGCTGCCTGCTGCCGTCACCTGGCCCTGATCTCCGACATCGAAGCGCGGTCGCTGGCGGATCTGGTCGAGCGCATGCCCGAACCACGCCGCAGCGCCGTGCGGGCACGCTTCGCGGCCGCCGGGAAGCGCATGACGGAGGCCGGCTTTGCCGAGCTTGCCTACAATGCTGCCAGCCTGCTGCCCGATCGCCTCGAGACTCTGGCGGACGACTATTTCAGGCTGCAAATTGCGTGCCCCCTGCTGGAGGACGAGCGCTGCTCGGTCTACGACGATCGTCCCCTCGTCTGCCGGCGCGCGGTCGTCACGTCGCCGGCCGCGTACTGCGCCAACCCCGGTGACAAGCGCTTGCAGTTGTTGCTTGTGCCGAAGCTGACAGCGGCAATCCTGCTCATGACGTCGGATGAGACGCCACCCAGGCCGACCGTCGTGCCGTTGGCGCTCGCACTTGACTGGGCGTGGTCCAATCGTGACGACACACCGCAACGGGGTGCAGACATCTGGATGCGGCGCTTCATCAGCCGCCTGCCGGCCGGTGTGGGCTAGCGACTGCGACGATCGCGCTGCATCGTGGTATGTTGCGGGTGCAGGGGAGAGATAGTCGCTATGGATTCTGCGCCCAGCCAGCCTGACGCCAGCGGGTCGGTGTCCGCCGATCTCGCGCTCAGGGTCGGCAGTTACGCGCTGCAGGCGGCCGTCACCGTACCGGCAGCCGCGGTCAAGCCGCAGGCCGTGCTGCCGGCACTGCAGGCCCTGGTCGACACGGTCGTCACCGCCGCCGAGCGCGAGCTTGACGGTACGGGCCGCACTGTGTCCTGCAAGCTGGGATGCGCCGCCTGCTGCCGCCAGGCCGTCACGATGTCGGCCGCCGAGGCCTATCACCTGCGCGACCTGGTCGATGCCCTGCCGCCGCCGCGGCGCAGTGCGCTCAAGCAACGGTTCGCGGACGCCAGCCGGCGGGTGCAAGAGGTAGGGCTGCACGCGGCACTGATGGATCCGACCGGCTTGTCGGCGGACGAACGCGAGCGGCTGGCGCTGGATTATTTCGCGCTGAACATACCCTGCCCGTTTCTCGAAGCGGAAAGCTGCTCGATCTATGCGGATCGGCCGCTGCGCTGCCGCGAGTACCTGGTGACCTCGCCGGCCGAACGCTGTGCGACACCGGGCGACGGCGATCTCGACCCTGTCACCGTGCCCAAGCTGTCGCGCGCCCTGCAGCGCATCGGCCTGGGCGACGACGACGCCACGCCATGGCCGCTGGTGTCGCTGGCCCTGGACTGGGTGGCGGAACACCCCGACGACCTGCCGCTGCGCACCGGGCCGGCCTGGATGCAGGACATCCTCGGCCGTGTCCGCCACGACGACGCCGCACCGCCCGACGACACCGACGACAGCATCGCGCTGCCGATGCCCGCGGGCGACGTGACGGCCGTCGACATGCTGCCGACGTTCCGCGCCTACACCGAGGCGGCGGTCGCGCACGCGATCACCCACACCGTCGCCCAGGGCAAGCCGATCTCGTGTCGGGCGGGTTGCTCGGCTTGCTGTCATCACCAGCTCGTCCCGATTTCCACCACGGAAGCGCGACGCATCGCAGCCTTCATCGATGCCATGCCGGAGCCGCGCCGATCGGCCGTTCGCGCCCGCTTCGACGATGCCGACCGGCGGATCATCGCGTGGAACGAGTCCACCGGCCATGGTGTTGGCTTGAATCGTGACCGGCAGACGTCGGACGAACGGCTGGGCGCCTATTTCAGTCTCGGCATTGCCTGTCCGCTGCTCGAGGACGACCAGTGCTCGATCTACGAGGAGCGGCCCCTGGTCTGCCGCGAATACCTCGTCACGTCGCCGGCCGAGAACTGCGCCCGCCTGGAAGAACCCGACATTGTCGTCGAGGCGGTGCCACGCATGTTCACCGACGTGGCGTTGGCCCACCTGCTGTCGGACGCAACGCCGCCGCAGCCGTCGCGGGTCCTGCTGGCGCAGTCCCTGCGCTGGGTTGCGGATCATCCACAGGGCGATGCGCCGCGGCGCCCCGCCGAAACCTGGCTGAACCGCTTCTTCGAGCGCCTGAACCAGGTCGACGTTTTGATGCGGCCGCATCGGGCTGCGGATCCGCCGGCCGACACGGCGTCCGACTCGGTCGGGTTGACGCTCGACGTGCCGGCGCATCCGGTCCCTGCCCGCGATGTCCTGCCGGCGCTTCACGCCATCACGGACGCGGCGGTGCACCACGCCATCACCCGGATCGAAGCGCACGGCGAACGCCCATCCTGCACGCCGGGGTGCAGTGCCTGCTGCCGGCAGCTCGTGCCGGTCGGCGCCGTCGAAGCGCAGGCGATCGCCGACCTGGTCGACAAGCTGCCGCACGGACGGCGCGAGGTCGTGCGATCGCGGTTCGCCGACGCCCAGGCCCGTCTGGCGGCCTGGCAACACCGAGCCGCCCTCGACAATATCGACCGGCCGTCGGGAACGTCGTCCTACGACCTGGGCGTCGACTATTTCCGCCTCGGCATCGCCTGCCCATTCCTCGAGAACGATATGTGCTCGATCTATGCAGACCGGCCGCTGGCCTGCCGCGAGTACATGGTGACCTCGCCCGCCGCACGCTGCGCCCATCAAGACGACCCGGCCGTGGTGATCGACGCGGTGCCCGGCGCCAATGCCAGCCAGGCCCTCGTACAACTGGCTGATGACGATGCGTTGCGCCGCATGCCACTGACCCTGGCCTTGTCGTGGGCGGCAGCGCATGCGCCTGATTCGGCGCGCCTGCCGGGACGCGTCTGGGTCGAGCGTTTCGTCACCCGGCTGCGCGGGCTGCGATAGCATTCGAGTGGAACGACGATGACGACACCCCAGCAGGAGTCCCACACGATCACCCTTCAGATCGGCGAGACCGCCGAGCCGCTGCGCATCGCGCTGCCGCCAGGCGACATCCCGGCCGAGGGGATCCTGCCGGCCCTGCGTATCATGACCAACGCGGTCATCGACCACGCGATCGCCGCCACGCGCGCCAGGGGCCGGCCGATCTCGTGCAAGCCCGGCTGCGCCGCCTGCTGCCGTCACCTCGTGCTGGTGTCGGACATCGAAGCGCGGGTGCTGGCCGACCTCGTCGCCAACATGCCCGAGCCGCGGCAGAGCGCGGTGAAGGCGCGCTTCGCCGCCGCCCAGCAACGAATGGCCGAGGCCGGCCTTGCCGCGCCCGTCGGCAATCAGGCCGGCATGCCCGTCGATCACCTCTACAAGCTGGCGTACCACTATTTCCGGCAGCGGATCGACTGCCCGTTCCTGGAAGACGAGCAATGCTCGATCTATGCCGACCGGCCGCTGGCCTGCCGCAAGCTGGCGGTGACGTCGCCGGCCGAGTTCTGCGTCGACCCTGGCGATGACCGGGTCACCAATCTGCGCGTTGCCCCGGTCGGCGCCGCGGTCCTGCTGGTAACGTCGGAAGAGGACCCGCCGCAGCCGGCGGGCGTGCTGCTGCCCTATCTGCTCGACTGGGCCGCCGCCAACGCGACACCGGGAGTGCGGCGTGGCGCCGACGTGTGGATGCAGCGCTTCGTCGAGCGGCTGGCAAACGCCTAGTCTAAGCTGGCGGCGCCATGTGCTTGTACCGGCTGGCAGCCCGGTGTAATGGCGCCGGCGCGGACAGGGGGAGTAGTAGAGATGGATCCAGTGCCCAGCCAGGGTGATGCCGGTGACGGAGCGGTCTCGGCCAACCTCAAGCTCAAGGTCGGCACCTACGAGATCCAGGCGCGCCTGACGGTTCCCGCCGCGCCGATCAAGCCGCAGGCCGTGCTGCCGGCGCTGCAGGCGCTGGTCAACGCCGTGGTGAACGCCGCCGAGCGCGAGCTCGAAGGCACCGGCCGCACGGTATCGTGCAAGGCCGGCTGCGGCGCCTGCTGTCGGCAGGCCGTGCCCATCGCCGAGGTCGAGGCCCATCACCTGCGCGACCTGGTCGAGGCCATGCCCGAACCGCGCCGCAGCACCATCAAGGCGCGCTTCGCTGACGCTACGCGGCGGCTGATGGAGTCGGGCCTCTACGACCGCCTCGATGACCCGGGCAAGCTGTCGCTGAAGGAGCGCCAGCGCCTGGGGCTGGAGTATTTTGCGCTCGGGATCGCCTGTCCGTTCCTCGAGAACGAGAGTTGCTCGATCCATCTCGACCGGCCGCTGTCCTGCCGCGAGTATCTCGTCACCTCGCCGGCCGAGCGCTGCTCGACGCCGGAGATCGGCGTCGATCCGGTCGAGGTTCCCATGATGTCGCATGCCTTGCAGCGCGTCGGCACCGGTGACGACAGGCGCTGGATACCGCTGACACTCGCCCTGGACTGGGCCGGGTCGCATCCCGACACCCTGCCCCTGCGCAGCGGCCCGGACTGGGTGCAGGACTTCCTGAGCCGAGTCGGCAAGGGTGCGCCGCCGGACGAGCCGGAAGCCGATGAGGAGACCGCGTCGGGTGCCAATGACGATACGACCACACGCAGCATCGCATTGCCCATGCCCGCGGGCGAGGTCTCGGCTGTCGACATGCTGCCGGCGTTCCGTGCCTACACCGATGCCATGGTCGACCAGGCGATCGACTACTCGGCCAGCGAAGGCAAGCCGGTGTCGTGCCGCGCCGGCTGCGCCGCCTGCTGCCGCCAGTTCGTGGTGATATCGACCACCGAGGCGCGGCGCATCGCGGCGCTGGTCGATGCCATGCCGGAGCCACGCCGATCCGAGGTCCACGCACGTTTCGAGCATGTCGACAAGCGCATCGCCGAGTGGAGCACGTCGGTCGGATTCGGCCGCGGCCAGACCCAGTCGCGCATGAGCGAGCGCGACCTGGCCTCGTCCTATGTCGGGCTGTGGCTCGACTGCCCACTGCTGGAAGACGAGAAATGCTCGATCTACGAGGACCGGCCGCTGGTCTGCCGCGAGTACCTGGTGACGTCGCCGGCGGAGGATTGCGCGCGCCTGCATGAGCC
>DATEIF010000085.1:0-11770 GCA_035279205.1 Vineibacter sp. | reverse complement strand
CCTTCTCACCGGCGCCAACGGTTTCATCGGCAGCCATCTGCTGGCCGGCTTGCAAGCGCGGGGTCATCAGGTCGTGGCCGCCGTACGGGATCCCGAAACGCTGCGCCGCCGGTTCCCGACTGCCACGGCGATTGCCTGTGATTTCAATCGCGACAGTCGTCCCGAGGCCTGGTTGCCACGACTGGCCGGTATCGATGTCGTCATTAATTGCGCCGGCGTGCTGCACGACCGGCGCGGGCAGGTGATGTCGCAAATCCATGCCGACACACCGATCGCCTTGTTCGACGCCTGCGTGGCGGCCGGCGTGCGCAAGGTGATCCAGATTTCGGCGGTGAGCGCCGTGGCGGATGTTCCGACCGCCTATGCGCAGACCAAGCGGCGCGCCGACGAGCATCTGCTGTCGCTGCCGCTGGAGGCCACGGTATTGCGGCCATCCCTGATCTACGGGCCGACCAGCTATGGCGGCATGACCACGCTGCGCAGCCTGGCGGCGTCGCCCCTGGTCGTGCCGCTGGTCGGCGACGGCTCGGCGTCATTCCGGCCCATGCATGTCGACGATCTCGTCGAAACCGTGGACCGGGTGCTGGGTACCGATCGCCAGGCCGGCCGGATCCTGGAGCCTGTCGGGCCGGATCGGTTGTCCTTGCGCGATGTGATCGCGAGGCTGCGGCGGTGGCTGGGCTTGCGGCCCGCGCGGTTCCTCGCCATGCCGCTGCCGCTCGTGCGGGTCACGGCGCGGATCGCCGACCTGTTCGGCGGCGGGCCCATGGGCAGCGCCTCGCTGAACCAGCTGCTGGCAGGAAACGCCGGCAGCCAACCCGACGGCCGGTTCGCGGCCGAGATCGGCTTCCAGCCGCGGACGATGGATGACGCCCTGGCACGCCAGCCGGCCGGCACGCAGGACCTCTGGCATGCGCGCCTGGCGCTACTGCGGCCGGCCGTGCGCGTGGCGCTGGCGGCACTGTGGCTGCTGTCGGGCATTCTCGGCTGGCTCGCGCCGCCCGATGCCTGGCGCGATCTGTCGGCGATGCTCGAGCGGCTGAGTCTGCCGGTCGCACTGCTCGCCAACGCGTTCTGCGCGCTCGACGTCGTGATCGGACTGCTGGTCCTTTTCCGTTGGCGTCCGGCTTTGCTCGCGGCGTTCCAGGTCGCCGTCGTGGCGGGCTACACGGTCGTGCTGTCGCTGCTGGTGCCCGCACTGTGGCTGCATCCGTTCGGTCCGCTGCTGAAGAACCTGCCGATCCTGGCGTTGATCGCCGTGTGGGCAGTGCTGGAGCGCGAGCGATGATCGATCCGTACCAGGCGCTGAAGTGGATTCACATCCTCAGCAGCACGATCCTGTTCGGCACCGGCATGGGCACGGCTTTTCACATGTGGATGGCGCACCGGCGCGGCGATGCGCGCACCATCGCGACCGTGGCTGCCAATGTCGTGCTGGCTGATTGGCTGTTCACGCTGACATCCGGCATCGTGCAGCCGGTCACGGGCCTTGCCATGGTGTTCATGGCCGGCTTCAGCCCCTGGGAGTCCTGGCTCGTGGTGAGCTACGCCCTCTATTTGTTGGCGCTGGCATGCTGGGTGCCGGTTGTCGTTCTGCAGATGCGGGCGCGGAATCTGGCGGTTGCAGCCGCTGCGCACGGCGCGCCATTGCCGGCCCGCTATCATCGCATCATGTGGCAATGGTTCGCCCTGGGCTGGCCGGCGTTCATCGCGCTGATCGTCATCTTTGGATTGATGGTCGTGAAGCCGATCCTATGGTGAACCGCGCATCAGAGCCCACGCCAACGCGCAGAGCGCGTAGCTGGCGAGAAGCAGGATTGCACTACTGATGGTCACCATGCCCAGCCAGACGAGATGCAGGTCCGTCCATGTATGCACGCGCGCTCGCGACGGCTCAGCGGGATCATATAAGATGACGACTTTGGAGCCGGGCTTTGCATCGTATGTCGGGGTCGGTGACTCGTACGTCGTGGCTTGGCCCGCATCCGTGGTGAATTGATAGAGCGGATAGTCGTAGGGGCGCCAATCGCCACCTGCACGGGTTTCCCAACGGCTCGCGGTGCCAATCATCTCTGCTGTTGCCTTCTTGCCGTCGCGCAGCAGCCGCATTGTCTCAGCGCGACGGCGCAAGCCCTTGACCAAGCCACCCAGTGCACCGATCACGACGACGAAGGATATCAACAACGGGGCTATTGATATCAAGAACGGAACTGCGGCGCTCAAGGCAGCCTCCGATCCGCGCCGACGAAAAGCGTCATGAGAAGCGCGATGCCGCCGGCCATGAGCAGCGGTACACCCAGCCAGCTGATGAACCCGGCGATCCAGGCCTCGCGATCATATTGGGCCGCGAGTTCGGGGGGCGGGTCCTGATAGGGGATGCCGGCGAACAGTACGTCATAGACGAAGCCCATGAAGACCAGGCCGATGCCCGCCGTCATCAGGGCCGCACCAGCGATGGCCCATCGCGTCCGACGAGTCACTCTCGCTGCCCGTCCTACCCTTCCGCCTTGCCCTCCAGCAGGGTCACCTTGTAGGTGGCGTTTTCCAGCGCCGTGATCATGTCGCGCACCTGGGTGGCGTCGCGCGTTTCGACGATCACCTCCAGGGTTGCCGACTTGGCGGCGACGCCGCCGAACAGACGCTGGTGCGAGACCTCCAGCACGTTGGCGCCGATGTCGGCGATGATGCGCGAGATGCGCGCCAGTTGGCCGGGCTTGTCGTTGATCTTGATGCGCAGCCGCACGATGCGACCGTCACGGACCAGGCCACGCATCAGGATCGAGGCCAGCAGGCGGGTGTCGATGTTGCCACCGCACAGCACCAGCCCGACATTGCGACCGGCAAACGCTTCGCGATTGGCGAGAAGCGCTGCCAGGCCGGCGGCGCCGGCGCCTTCGGCCACCGTTTTCTCGATCTCCAGGAACATCACGATGGCGCGCTCGATGTGCTCCTCGTCGACCAGCATCACCTCGTCGACCAGCCGTCGGCACAACGCCAGCGGCAGCGCACCGGTATCACGCACGGCGATGCCTTCGGCGATCGTCTCGCCGCCGACCGTGACGGGCTGGCCGTGCAGATGCTGGTACAGCGCCGGATAACCCGCGGTCTCGACACCGACGACGCGGATATCCGGCTTGATCGCCTTGGCGGCAACCGCGCAGCCGGCCAGCAGCCCGGCGCCACCGACCGGCACGACCAGGGTGTCGATGTCGGGCGCGTCCTGCAGCATCTCCAGTGCCACGGTGCCCTGGCCGGAGACGATCGCGGGATCATCGTAGGGATGCACGAACACCAGGCCTTCGGCCTGGGCCAGACGGCGCGCTTCGTCGCCGGCCTCCGACAAGGTGTCGCCATGCAGCACCACGCGCGCGCCATGACCCTGCGTGTGGCGCACCTTGGTGTAGGGCGTGAAGGACGGCATCACGATCGTGGCCGGGATGCCCTGCTTGCCGGCGTGATAGGCGACGCCCTGGGCGTGATTGCCGGCCGACATCGCGATGACGCCGCGCTGGCGCTCCTGGGGCGTCAGGCTCGCCAGCTTCACCAGGGCACCGCGCTCCTTGAACGAGGCGGTGAATTGCTGGTTCTCGAACTTCACCCACACGCCGCAGCCCAACTCGTTGGACAGCGTGTGTGAGTGCAGCGTCGGCGTGCGGGCGATCCGGCCAGCCAGCAGCGCGGCGGCAGCCTCGATGTCGGCGAACGTGACGGTGGGCGTCGGCGCCGTGGCGATCAGGGTGTCGTTCATGGCGAGATCATAGGCTTTTTTTACGCGGTGCGCCGCTTCGGCAGTGGGGGCGCTGTCTTACAGATCCAGCCGGAACCACCGGTGACGGTGGTCGATGTAGACGTCCTGTGTCGGCGCGGGAAACGCAGGGTCGGCGAACGCGCCGAGGGCAACCGCGACGGCGTCAGGCTTGCGCTGCGGTTCCCACAACACCGACGAGCCGCAGGTCGGGCAGAAGTGGAAGATGATGGTCATGCCGCTGTCGCCGAGGCGCGTGTAGCGCTGCGCCTGGCCCTCCGCCGTAACAGCGTCGCGGCGAAAGAACGCCGCGACGCCGAAGGCACTGCCGGTTCGTTTCTGGCATTGGCCACAGTGGCACAAGGAGACCAGCAGCGGATCACCGGCGCACGTCACCCGCAATTGGCCGCACGCGCATGTTGCCGTCCTGACCGTCATGCGGTTCGCTCCTCGACTATCCCGCCTGAACCAGGGCGCCACTCTTCTTCAAGGCGCCAATGTCCGCGTCGGGCACGCCGGCCTCGCGCAGGACGGCGGTCGAATCCTCGCCCAACAAGGGGGCGCCGCGATGGTGGATGCTGGGCGTGGCGTCGAAGCGGATCGGCGGCGCGATCATGGTGACCTCGCCCTCGCTGTGATGCTGCGTCTTGTGGAACAGGCCGCGCCATTTCAAGTGCGGATCGTCGAACAGCTGATCGAGCGACTTCACCGGCATGCACGGCACCTCGGCCGCCTCCAGCGCCGCCACCCATTCGGCGACCGTCTTTTGCGGCGCCAACGTGTCGATCAGGCGGTACATCTCCTCGACATTCTGGCTGCGCGCATTCATGGTGGCAAAGCGCGGTTCGTCCATGACCTCGGGCCGGCCGGCAATCTCGAAGAACTTGCGCCAGTGGCGATCGGTGTAGGGCAGGATGGCGAGCCACCCGTCCTGGGCGCGATAGGGCTTGCGGCTGGCCGCCAGCGCGCGCGGATAGCCCAGGGTGCCGTCATCGCTGAACGTGCGTTCCCATAGATGCTCCAGTGCCAGCCACGACACCATGGTCTCGAACATCGGCACTTCGACCTTCTGGCCCTCGCCGGTGCGCACCTTGTGCATCAGCGCGCAGAGCGCGGCGTAGGCCAGGGTCAGTCCGACCGTCTTGTCGGCCATCACCGTGGGTGCGTAGCGCGGCGCGCCGTCGCCGCCCATCAGCGCCGCGACCCCGGATAATGCCTGGATGGCATCATCGTACGCCGGCAGGTGGCCGTAGGGCCCGTCCGACGCATAGCCGCAGGCACCGATGTAGCAGATGCCCGGATTGACCTTGCGCACATCGTCGTAGCCCAGCCCCAGACGGACCATGGCCTGCGGCCGGATCGAGTAGATCAGCGCATCGGCGCCGGCGATCACCTTGAACAAGGCGTCACGTGCGGCCGGCTGCTTGAGATCCAGGCACAGCGAGCGCTTGTTTCGGTTCACGAACATATGGTGCGGGCCCATGCCCTTGGTCACCTTGGACGGGCCGACATGGCGCGTGGTGTCGCCGTCGGGCGATTCGACCTTGATGATCTCGGCTCCCTGCTCGCCCAGCAGCATTGTGGCATACGGGCCCAGCGCCACGATGGTCATGTCGACAATCTTCAATCCGTCCAACGCACCGGGCATCTCGCCATCCTTTGGTTCTCGGTTCGGGCGGATGATGGCGGTCCGGGCGGCCGGCGTCTACGACGCGGCGTCCGATTGACTCTCCCCCATCGGCCGGCTCATATCTGTCTGGCGATTTTGCAGCGCAGCATGGGGTGAGGATACATCCGACATGGCGAACAAGGTCTACAAGGACGCCAAATCGGCGCTCGACGGTATCGTGCGTGACGGCATGATGGTCATGTGCGGCGGTTTCGGCCTCTGCGGCATTCCGGAGAAGCTGATCCTGGCGCTGCGCGACTCGGGCGTGAAGAACCTGACCTGCGTCAGCAACAATGCCGGTGTCGATGGCGCCGGCCTGGGGCTGCTGCTCGAGACGCGGCAGATCAAGAAGATGATCTCGTCCTATGTCGGCGAGAACAAGATTTTCGCCCAGCAGTACCTGGCCGGCGAGCTCGAGCTGGAATTCAACCCGCAGGGCACCATGTCCGAGCGCATTCGCGCCGGCGGCGCCGGCGTGCCGGCATTCTTCACGCCGACCGGCGTCGGCACCGTGATCGCCGAAGGCAAGGAAGTGCGCGAGTTCAACGGCCGCAAGTACGTGATGGAAACCGGCCTGTTCGCCGACGTTTCGCTGGTCAAGGCGTGGAAGGCCGACACCGTCGGCAACCTCGTCTATCGCAAGGCGGCGCGTAACTTCAATCCGATGATGGCCACCGCGTCGCGCTTCACCGTTGCCGAGGTCGAGGAGATCGTGCCGGCCGGCACGCTCGATCCCGACCACGTGCACACGCCGGGTATCTACGTGAAGCGCCTGATCTGCGGCGCGCCGTACGACAAGAAGATCGAGCAGCGCACCGTGCGCAAGGCCGCGTAAGACGAATTCGAGGAGGCACACATGCCCTGGACCCGTGACCAGATCGCCGCCCGCGCCGCCAAAGAGCTGAAGGACGGCTACTACGTCAATCTCGGGATCGGCATCCCGACCCTGGTGTCGAATTACGTGCCGGAGGAGATGGACGTCACGCTGCAGAGCGAGAACGGCATGCTGGGCGTCGGACCGTTCCCGCTGGAGAACGAAGTCGACCCCGACATCATCAACGCCGGCAAGCAGACGGTGACCGAGGTCAAAGGCACCGCCTATTTCTCGTCCGCCGACTCCTTCGCGATGATCCGCGGCGGCCACATGGACCTGACGATCCTGGGCGCCATGGAAGTGGCCGAGAACGGTGATCTCGCCAACTGGATGATCCCCGGCAAGATGGTGAAGGGCATGGGCGGCGCCATGGACCTGGTCGCCGGCGTCAAGCGCGTGATCGTGGTGATGGAGCACGTCGCCAAGGACGGCCAGTCGAAGCTGCTGAAGCAGTGCAGCCTGCCGCTGACCGGCCAGCGCGTCGTCGACATGGTGATCACCGAGCTGGGTGTCTTCGCCATCGACAAGGCCGGCGAGGGCGGTGTGACCGTGGTCGAGCTGGCCGACGGCGTGAGCGTCGACGAAGTGAAGGCCAAGACGCAGGCCAAGCTGACGATACCGGCTTCGCTGAAAGCGGCCTAGCGGACGGCGGCGCGCGCGCCGCCTGTTTCGCCAAACCAAGCCGTCATAGTCGGGCCAGGCCGATGTTTGAGCGCTACATTGAAACCGCCATCGACATCATGGCGCCGCCGGAACGCGTCTGGGACATCCTGACGGATTTTCCGTCCTATCCGTCCTGGAACCCGTACATCGTCTCGGCCTACGGCAAGCCGACCGTCGGTGCCTGGCTGGAGGTCCACACCCAGCCGCCGGGCAAGCGCGCCATCATGTTCCGGCCGACAGTGCTGGTCGCCGACGCCAACCGCGAGCTGCGTTGGCGTGGCCGGCTGCTGATGCCGGGGCTGTTCGAGGGCGATCATTTCTTTCGTATCGAGGACCGCAGCGGCACCGTCCATTTCGTGCACGGCGAGACCTTTTCCGGCCTCTTGGTGGGCCTGATCCGCGGCACCCTGTCGGCGACCCGAGGCGGTTTCGAGGCCATGAATAAGGCGTTGAAAGAGCGGGCGGAGCGATCCGGGCCTTGAATGGGGCCGATTTGTGAAAGCTTTCACCGGCACGCCGCATCCAAGCTATGCAATCTCCGTTCTGGTCATCTAATTATGCATAGCGTATGGTCATACCCGTACGGACGCTCGGGCTTGCAGCACGGCATCCGTCGGAGCCCGCAATGTCCGCCGCTGTCGCCCGTTTGTCTGCCCTGCCGCTGTTTGCGACCATACGGGCCCTGCCCCCCAATCTGCGCGGTGCATTGTGGGTGATCGCCAGCGGGGCGGTCTTCACCCTGGTCAGCGTCTTCATCCGGCTGGCCGCGCGCGAACTCGACAGCCTGCAGGTCTCCTTCTTCCGCGCTGCCTTCGGTCTGCTGTTCATCGTGCCGCTGCTGATCCGCCAGCGGGTTAACCCCTTTGACTCGCCACGACTGGGCCAGCATTTCACGCGTGCCTTCATGGGCACGGCCTCGATGGTGTGCGGCTTCTACGCCGCCGCCCATCTGCCGCTGGCCGACTCGACGTCGATCGGCTTCTCCACGCCGCTGTTCATCACCATGATCGCGGCCCTGTTCATGGGCGAGACGGTGCGCTGGCGCCGGTGGTCGGCCACCATCATCGGTTTTCTGGGCGTGCTGATCATGGTGCGGCCCGGCGGCGACGTGCTGCAGTCGGCGGCCCTTGTTGCCGTCGCGGCGGCGTTGCTCACCTCGGTCTCGGCCATGATGGTGAAGCGTCTGTCGGCACACGAGTCGGCGCTGCGCGTGCTGGCAACGTTCGCCGCCATCTCGACCATGCTGATGATCGTGCCGGCGATCGCCGTATGGCGCTGGCCGTCGGCCACCGTGTGGCTCTACGTCGCCGCCATCGGGCTGTGCGCCACGATCGGCCAGTATTTCTGGGTGCGTGGCTATGCCATCGCCCAGGCGTCGGCCGTGGCGCCGTTCGACTATCTGCGCATGCCGATATCGGTGCTGATGGGCTTCCTGGTGTTTGCCGAGTTGCCGACGATCTGGACGCTGGTGGGCACCCTGATCATTGCCGCGTCGGGCCTGTACATTGCCTACCGCGAGGCGCAGCTGGGCAAGAAGATCACCGCCGAGATCAAGCCGCACAAGGCGCCGGCGTAGAGCGAATTCCAGCCTGGGAGCGCGGGCGTCTCGCCCGCTCTGTCATCGATGGCGAAAGCTTTGCTTTCACCTTGATGCGGGCGGGGCGCCCGCGCTCCCAGGAGTATGATCCTCAGGACATACCCGGCGCGTATTTGATCACAGCGAAGGCCGTGCCTTCGGGATCGGCCAGCGTCGCCATACGGCCGACCGGCGAATCGGCGGCGGGGCGGATCACCATGCCGCCGGCGGCCGCGGCCTTGGCGACGGCAGCATCGACATCGTCCACCGTGATATAGGGCAGCCAGCCTTTGACGCCGCCGCCACCCGGCGCCATGCCGCCGGCGCTGACATCGCCGACCTTGATAACCGGGTAGGCACCCTCGGGCATCGGCATATCCTCGAAGCGCCATCCGGCTACGGCGGCATAGAAGCGCTTCATCGCATCGCCATTGCCGGCATGCAGCTCGTTCCAACTGAACAAGCCGTGGGTCCGCATCGGGTCAGCCATGGTCGATCTCCCTGCTGTTGTTGTCAGCAGGGAGGACGAGGGACCGGACGGGCAATCGACAGTCGGCTGTTCACACGTCCGTGAGAGCGGGTACGCCGGCGCGGTTGCTCTCGGCCTGTTCGGCAGGTGCCATGTCGCGGATCTCGCGGGACTGCGCGTCGATCGTGGGGATGTCCGACAGATCCCGCGCCGCTTCGCCGGGTGCCAGGTCGCGCAGCTGCCGGACGGCCGGCAGGACGCGGCCTTCAAGGCTGCCGACATAGGCGTTGTAGGCGCCGACGGCACCGTTGAGATTACGACCGACAGTGGCGAGATGCTGCGACAGGGTGGCGATGCGCTCGTAGAGCGTCTGGCCCAGCTTGCTGATGTGGCGCGCGTTCTCCTCGATGCGCTGCTGGCGCCAGCCGTAGGCGACGGCCTTGGCCAGCGCGATCAGCGTCGTTGGCGTCACCACCAGCACGCGCTCGCGCAGCGCATCGTCGAACAGGGTCGGGTCGCGCTCCACGGCGGCGCTGTAGAAATTTTCGCCGGGGATGAACATCGCCACGAAGTCGGGCGCGTCCTTGAACTGTGTCCAGTAGGCCTTGCCGGCCAAGGTGGTGACGTGGGTGCGGACCTGGCGCGCGTGGTCGGCCATCTTGGCTTCGCGCGCCGCATCGTCGGTGGTCTCCAGCGCCTCCAGGTAGGCCGACAGCGACGTCTTGGCGTCGATGACGATGCTGCGCTCGCCCGGCAGGCGCAGGATGGCATCCGGGCGCATCCGGGTGCCGTCGTCGGCGGACACCGTCTGCTCGAGGTCGAAGTCGACATGCTCGCTCATGCCCGACAGCTCGAGCGCACGCCGCAGCTGCTGCTCGCCCCAGCGGCCGCGGGTCTTGGGCGCGGCCCGCAGCGCATTGGCGAGCTTTGCCGCCTCACCGCGCACGGTTTCCTGGCCCTGCACGACATTGCGCAGCTCGGCCGACAGCACGCCCATCGCCCTGGCGTTCTCCTGCTCGAGCGCCGTCAGCCGCAGTTGGTACTTCTCCAATGATTCGGCCACCGGCTTCACCAGGCCGTCGATGGCGCCCTGGCGCTGTTTCAGATCGGCGTCGGCGACCTGCTTGTGGTTCTCCAGCAGCTGCTTGGCGACTTCGAGCAGTGAGCTCTGGCTGTCGCGCAGCGCAGCGTCGGCCAGCGCCTTCATCCTGGCTTCGACATCATCCCGCAGGGCGGTCAGCGCCAGGACCTTTTCGCTGTGCGCCTCCTCCGTCTTGCGCAGCGTTTCTTCCAGCTTGGTCTTGGCTGCGGCCAGTGCCTCGACCCGGCCGCGCAGCAGCACCAGCTCCTGGTCCATCACGGGCAGGCGTTCGGCATGCGCCGCCAGGCGCTCGGCGGCCAGCAGCTTGCTCTCCAGCGCTGGTACGCGCTCGGCGGTTGTCCGCACGGCGGCCAAGTGCGCGCGGGTTTCGGCGGCCAGCTCGCGCTGGCTCTCCAGTTCAGCCCGCGCAGCGTCGCGATCAGCCAGCGCCGTTCTTTCGCCACGGGCGCGGGCAAACCAGCCCAGCAGCAAGCCAAGGATGAGGCCGACCAACAACAGGGCGGCAAACAACGGCCAGATCAGGTCCGGCGGAACACTCGGTAGTGGGGGCATCGGCAACTCTTGTGGTTACGCCAAGAGTCGCAGATCGCCGCGCGGCGATCAATCAGGCCGGTGTCGCTTGGGGAAAGGTCAGCTGACGTCGATCGACTTCAGCCAGCGCCGCGCCCGTGTGCGGTGGGCTTCGCTGATGCTGCCGCCCACCACCTTCAGCGCCGCCAGCAGGACGGCGGCGTCGTCGGTGAAGCCCAGCCCCAGCACGACGTCAGGGATCACGTCGACCGGCATGATGAAATAGGCCAGCGCCCCGATCAGCGTTGCGCGCACCTTGAAGGGCGTGGCCGGATCGCGCGTGCAGAACCACGCCGCCACAGCATCCTCGGCGAACGGGATGTGGCGCGCTACCGCCTTGATCTTGTTGACGAAACCGTCGCGTACCAAGGCCGCATCGCGACCGAACGTGTCGGTGTCTTGCATCGAGGCTCCTCCCAGCGAGCCGCGCTCATAATTGGGTATTCCTGCCGCTCTTCGCAAGATCGCTGTCTTGCCAAGGACGCCGCCGCCCCACAAGGTGCCGCGATCTTGGCGGGGAGACAGAATGGCGGCTGCGCACGGGGAAGCGGCGGCACCTGCATCGACGGACGGCGCGCCGCGGGCAGAGGCTTCGAAGCTGGGTCAGGTGTCGTGGGCCCTGTTCGATTGGGCCAACCAGCCGTTCTTCACCATCATCACCACTTTCATCTTCAGTTCCTATTTCGCCAACGTGCTGGTCTATCAGCACGAGCTGGCGGCCCTGAAGGCCGCCTATCCCGAGCGCAGCGCCGCGGAGCTGTCTCAGTTGGCCCAGGCCGCGGGCCAGTCCGCCTGGGCGTTCACGCAGTCGGCATCGGGTTTCGCGATCGCCCTGCTCAGCCCGTTTCTCGGGTCGATGGCCGACGCCGCCGGCCGGCGCAAGCCGTTCATCTTCATCTTTCAGCTCCTGTTGGCCCTGGGCTGCGTCGCCTTGTGGTGGGCCCGGCCCGACCATGCCGACTGGATCGGGCTGATCTCGCTGGCCGTGATCATCGCCACCATCGGCGCCGAGATCTCGATCGTGTTCAACAACGCTTTCCTGCCCAACATCGTGCGGCCCGAACGCATGGGCTGGCTCAGCGGCTTCGGCTGGGGCATGGGC
>DATEIF010000084.1:0-3538 GCA_035279205.1 Vineibacter sp. | reverse complement strand
GAGCTGCAGCATGCAGGCGGCGGCAGGCGCCGAGCCGGGTACCGCGTCGAAGCCGCGCCGTCGCGAAGTTGTGGTGAATGGCCGGCGCGTGAAGACCGTCGACGTGCACGCCCATTGCGGCGTCCCGGCGGCGATGGCGCTGATGGGCCTGAAGGTCGCGCCGCAGGCGCTGCTGATGGCCGATACCAGCGAGCGCCTGGAAGCCATGGACGCCCAGGGCATCGACGTCGAGGCGCTGAGCATCAATCCCTACTGGTATGGCGCCGAGCGCGACCTCGCGGCCGAGCTGATCGCCATCCAGAACACGGCGCTGGCGGAGATCTGCGCCGCCAACCCCGACCGGTTCGTCGCCTTCGCCAGCGTGGCGCTGCAGCATCCGGCGCTCGCCGCCGAGCAGTTGGAGACGGCGGTGAAGAAGCTCGGCCTGCGTGGCGTCGCCATCGGTGGCAGCGTCAACGGCGAGGAGTTGGCGGCCGAGAAATTCCATCCGTTCTGGGCCAAGGCCGAGGCGCTTGGTGTGCTGGTCTTCATCCATCCGCAGGGAACCAGGGAGCTCGAGGGCACGACTCGCCTGAAGGGCAGCGGCCTGCTGACCAACACCATCGGCAATCCGCTGGAGACCACGATCGCACTGTCGCACCTGATCTTCGAAGGCACGCTCGACCGCTTCCCCGGCCTCAAGATCTGCGCCGCGCACGGCGGCGGCTACCTGCCCTCCTACGCCGCACGCTCCGATGCCGTCTGCCTCACCTTCCCCCAGAGCTGCGGGTCGCTGCCCAGGAAGAAGCCGACGGAATACCTCAAGCAGCTCTATTTCGATTCCATCGTCTTCACGCCCGAGGCGCTGCGGCACTTGATCGCCGAAACCGGCCCAGGGCAGATCGTGATGGGCACCGACTATCCCTATCCATGGACCAGCACGTCGGTGGACCACATCCTCGCCACGCCGGGGCTCAGCGACGCCGACCGGATCGCTATCCTCGGCGGCACTGCAGCGCACTTGCTGGGCATCAAGTAGCCTGGGATCGCAGGAACGCCAGCAGCAGTTCACTCACCTTCTCGGGCTGTTCCTGCTGCACCCAATGCCCGGCACCGTCGACGAGGTGACAGCCGAGCATCCGCGTGCACGCGGTCCGCTGCATGCGCTCGATGTCGCCGGGCCGCTGGTAGATACCCCAGTCGCTTTTCCCGGCAATGAATAGCGACGGCACGTCGATCGCGCGGCCATCGAACAGCTGCATTTCGGCGACGAATGCCGGGCTGGTCGTCCAGCGATACCACTGCAAGCCGCCCTGGAAACCCGTGCGGCCGTACTCGGCGCTGTAGACCCGCAGCGCGTCGTCCGGCAACCAGCGGCAGGCAGCGATCTCTGCCGATGACGGCATGAATGGCGCCACCGTCTGCGCCATATCCTTGTCGCGGTCCATGACGTAGTAGGTCGGCAACTTCGCCAGTTCGGTCGCGGTCCAGCTCTTCAGCGGGAACGGCACGTTCCCTTCCCAGTCCGCGCTCTTGTAGTGGTAGTAGGCGCGCAGGAAATCGTGCACGCCCTGCGGACACTCGAGCATGTCGCGGTTGGCCGAACGTGTGCCGTAGTACCACTGGTAGTGCTTGCGCGGCCGTTCCAGAGCCGCGAGTTCGTCATGGATCGAACCAGCCGGCGCTGCTTTGGCGCGCAGGCTGTCGTCATCGGCTGTAGCGAAGGGCATGGCCGGCGGACCGGGATTGGGGGCGCTCATCAGCACGACCGAGCGGTAGACGTCGGGCCGCACCAGCGCGCAGGTCGCGGCGACGGGCGAGCCGAAATCATGGCCCACGACCACGGCCACCGAGCGGTAGCCCAGCGCCCTCACGAGTCCCAGCGCGTCGCGCGCGAGGTTGAGCATGCGAAACGCGCCGAGGTCGCCGTCATAGTCGGCGTCCCAGCCGGTGGTGCGACCATAGCCCCGCTGATCGGGTGCCACGACGTGGTAGCCCGCGGCGGCCAACGGCAGCATCACCTTGCGCCAGCTGTAGGCCAACTCCGGAAAACCGTGCAGCAGCAGTGCCAGCGGCCTTCCCGGCGTTTCGAAGCCGGCCTCCAGCACGTGCATGCGAAGGCCGTTGATGCCATCCACGAAGCGCGCCCGGATGCCGGGCGGCAACGCGATGCTCGGCAGAGTCGTCATGTCGCTTCCCTTTACGCGCTGCGGTACGGCTGGCCCCAGCGTTCGGAGAAAACGACGTCCGACAGTGCGGCGCGGCCTACCGGCCCGAACTTGCCCATCGGATAGCCGATCGGCAGGATCGCGTAGGAGTGCACGCCCCGGGGCAGGCCGAGTGCGGCTTCCGCCTCCTTCTCGTGCAGCAGATGGCGCGTGGTCAAGGTCGAGCCCAAGCCAAGCGCCCGCGCCGCCAGCAGCATGTTCTGCACGGCGGGATAGACCGAGGCGCCGGCCCACCGCGTGGGCGTCAGGCCGTCCTCAAGGCAGGCGACGATCCACACCGGCGCCTCGTGGAAGTGCTCGGTCAGGTACTCGACCGCGCTGTGCTGGCGCATATAGCGCTCCTTGCTCACGCCCGGCGGCGGCTCACCGGTGGCATAGCGCGGTCCGACCACTTCATCGAACGCGCGCTTGTAGAGAACCTGCACCGCTTTCTTGACGGCCGGGTCCTTGATCACCAGGAAGCGCCACTTCTGCTGATTGCCGCCGTTGGCGGCCGAGATGCCGGCCGTCAGGATCTTGTCGATGAGTTCGTCCGGCACGGGATCCGGGCGCAGCCGGCGCATGGCGCGCGTGGTGTGCATGATCTCGAAGACGTCGTCGATCTCAGGCATCGCATCCTCACTTGCTCGCAGGTATCGTGGCGAAAAGCTAAGCAGGGTTCGTCTCCCCTGTCATCCCAGGCGCCGCGATGGACGACGATGACCTGCCTGCCGCCAGGTGAAGGAAATGCCGATGAAGATCATCGATGCGCAGGTTCATCTGTGGGCCAACGGCAATCCCAGCGCCCATCATCGCCAGGTGCCCGCCTTTCTCGCCGAGCACTTGCTGCGCGAGATGGACGAAGCGGGCGTCGATGGCGCGCTGATTCATCCGCACCTGCCCTGGGATCCGCAGGCCAACGCGCTGGCCGTCGATGCGGCGCGGCGCTACCCGCAGCGCTTCGCCGTGCTCGGCGAGCTGCCGCCCGACAAACCGGAGAGCCGCGGCAAGATCGCCGGCTGGCGGCAACAGTCCGGCATGCTGGGCCTGCGCTTCGCACTGGTGCAGCCGCACGAGAAGACCTGGCACGAGGATGGCACTATGGACTGGGTGTGGCCGGCCGCGGCGCAGGCCGGCCTGCCGGTCGCGATTCTCGCCTGGCGGTTCCTGCCGACGGTCAAGGCGATCGCCGAACGGCACCCGAACCTGCGGCTGCTTCTCGACCACTGCGGGCTGATCCGGCCGGCCCAGGACGAGGCTGCGTTCGCCGACCTCGACCAACTGCTGGGTCTGGCCAGGCTGCCCAACGTCGCCATCAAGGCTACCGGCGCGCCGCACTATTCGACGGCGCC
>DATEIF010000083.1:0-6050 GCA_035279205.1 Vineibacter sp. | reverse complement strand
TGATCTGGCTCCTGCTCCTCGGCGTCCTGCCACTCCTCATCTGGCTCTACCTGCTGCTGGGCCGCGGGCTCTACTGGCTGACGCGCGAGCGCGATGACCGGCAGGAGCCGTCGCTCGCGTTGCCGCAATGGCCGTCAGTCACTGCGGTCGTGCCGGCGCGCAACGAGGCCGATGTGATCGCACGCACCATCGGCAGCCTGCTGGCGCAGGATTATCCCGGCCCTTTCCGGGTGATCCTGGTCGATGATGAAAGCGACGATGGCACGGCTGCCGCCGCATCCGCGCTGGACGTCAGCGGCCGGCTGACGGTGATGACCGGTGCTAAGCGCCCGGCGGGCTGGACCGGCAAGCTGTGGGCGGTATCGCAGGGGATCGCGCGCGCGACCGCGGCGGACAAGCCGGAGTACCTGTGGCTCACCGACGCCGACATCGCGCACGCGCCCGAAACGCTGCGACACCTGATGGCGCGTGCCCAGCAGGACAAGCGGGTGCTGGTCTCGCTGATGGCGAAGCTGCACTGCACCAGCTGGACGGAGCGTTTCTACATCCCGGCCTTCGTCTATTTCTTCAAGATGCTCTACCCCTTCGCCTGGGTGAATGATCCTGCGGCCAGGACCGCCGCGGCTGCCGGCGGTTGCATGCTGGTGCAGCGCGCAGCGTTGGAGGCCGCGGGCGGCATCGCGAAGATCCGCAGCGCCATCATCGATGACTGCGCGCTGGGCCGCGTGCTGAAGAAGCAGGGCCCCGTGTGGCTGGGTCTCACCAACCGTTCCGTCTCGATCCGGCCCTATGCCGGGGCTCATGAGATCCGCCGCATGGTGGCGCGCTCCGCCTACGCCCAGCTCGGCTACTCGCCGCTGCTGCTGCTCGGCACCTTGCTGGCGCTCGCCTTGGTTTTCCTGGTGCCGGCCGCCTGGGCCCTGTTGGGGCCATCGGGGAGCTGGATCGCCGGCGCCGTCACCTGGGCCCTCATGGCGTTGAGCTTCGTGCCGATGCTGCAATTCTATGGTCGCTCGCCGCTCTGGGGGCTTGCCTTGCCAGCGATCGCCCTGCTTTACGCACTGTTCACGCTCGACTCCGCGATCCAGCACTGGCGTGGCCGCGGCGGGATGTGGAAAGGTCGCGTTCAGGCTATGAGACAGGCATGACATCGGCATCCGCATTGCAATCGGGAAAGGGCCATCGGGACGAAAACTTCCCGGTGGCGTCGGTCCTGATTCGCCCCCGGCACCGGCCGGTGATCCTCGCGTTCTACCGCTTCGCGCGCGCCGCCGATGATATCGCCGATCACCCGACCGCGTCCGCCGACGAGAAGCTGCGCCTGCTCGAGACGTTCCGCGCCAGCCTGATGGGCGAAGCCGACAGCGCCGCCGAGGCCGTGGCCCTGCGGACGGCGCTCGCCGCCCGGGACC
This sequence comes from Vineibacter sp., assembly GCA_035279205.1. Classification (GTDB taxonomy): domain Bacteria; phylum Pseudomonadota; class Alphaproteobacteria; order Reyranellales; family Reyranellaceae; genus Vineibacter. The sequence continues at coordinate 4,638 of DATEIF010000083.1, read as the reverse complement.
TCACGCCTCAGCATGGCGCCGATCTGCTGGAGGCTTTCCGTCGCGACGTGACGGTCCAGCGCTATCGCGACTGGGACGAACTGATAGACTACTGCCGCTACTCGGCCATGCCGGTCGGCCGCTTCGTGCTCGATGTGCATGGCGAGGACAGAGGCACCTGGCCTGCCAACGATGCGCTCTGCGCCGCGCTGCAGGTGATCAACCATCTGCAGGACTGCCAGAAGGATCACCGCAACCTCGACCGTGTCTACATCCCGCTGGAAACAATGTGGGCCGAAGGCATCGGGCCGGAAGCGTTGATGGCGACGGCCGCGTCGCCCGAGCTACGGCGCGTCATCACCGGCCTCGCGCGGCGCACACAGGCGCTGCTCGATCGTGCCCGGCCCTTTGCCGCGCAGATCAAGGACGCACGACTTGCCTTCGAGGTCACGGTGATCCAGCGCCTGGCGGAAGACCTGACCGCGATGCTGATGCGCCGCGATCCGCTGTCGCAACGCGTGCACCACGGCAAGCGCGATCTGATCCCGCTCCTGCTGGGGGCGACAGGCCGCTTCATCGGGACCAGGCTGGGCCGCCGCAAGGGCCCGTTCCCCCTCGCCGCCGGTCAACGATGACCGCGGCAGACATCCGCTCCGGCGACATGGCGCCTGAAGTCCGCGCGGTCCAGGAGCGCGCGTCGGGCAGCTCGTTCTATCTGGCGATGCGGCTGATGCCCAAGCCCGAACGCGAGGCCATGTTCGCGATCTATGCCTACTGTCGCGCGGTCGATGACATCGCCGATGATGGCATCGGCTCGCGTGCCGATCGCAAGGCAGCGCTGACCCGCTGGCGTGATGACCTCGATACGCTTTACGGCGGCGGCACGCCGACCTTGACGGCGTTTCTGTCCGGCATCGTCACGCGCTACGGGCTGCGCAAGGAAGATTTCCTCGCCGTGATCGACGGCATGGACATGGACATCGACGAGCAGACATGCGCGCCCGATCTCGCGATGCTCGATCTCTATTGCGATCGCGTCGCCAGCGCCGTGGGACGGCTCTCGGTGAAAGTGTTCGGCATGGATGACGAGCCGGGCTTCGCACTGGCCCACCATCTGGGTCGCGCCCTGCAGCTCACCAACATCCTGCGCGACCTTGACGAAGACGCCGGCCTGGGACGGCTCTACCTGCCGCGCGAATACCTGAGCGATGCCGGGCTGCCGGTCCACGACCCCGTCGCCGCGATCGCCGATCCCAGGATCGATGGCGTCTGTCGCAAGGTGGCGGCACTGGCGCGCCAGCACTACGACGACGCCGATCGCATCATGCGCCAGCGTCCGCGCGGACGGATCAAAACACCGCGGCTGATGAGCGCCGTCTACAACGCGATCCTGAGGGCCACGGAAAAGGAAGGCTGGGCGCCGCCGCGCCACCGCGTCAGCCTGAGCAAGGTGAGGCTGATCGGAATCGCGCTCACCGCCGGCTTGCTGTAGGGCCACCGCCGATGATGGACAATTTCTGTCGTCCTGAGCGAAGCGAAGGACCTGTTGGGCGGTGGAGCCGCACGAGACCATCGATAGCGCACGTGCGCCGTCTTTTGCCGCCGGTGCGGTGCCCCGGCTCAACAAGTCCTTCGCTTCGCTCAGGACGACAAGGCCACGGCACGCACCAATGACAGACGCCACGATCTACGTCATCGGCGCCGGTCTCGCCGGTCTGTCCGCGGCCGTCGCGGCGTCGGCAAAGGGCGCGCGCGTGACGCTGATCGAAAGCGCCGAGCAGGCCGGCGGTCGCTGCCGCTCCTATTTCGACTCCTCGCTCGGCCACGTCATCGACAACGGCAATCACCTGGTGCTGTCAGGCAACCAGGCGACGGCGGCCTACCTGCGCACCATCGGCGCCGCCGACAGGCTGACCGGTCCCGACCGCGCCCGCTTCGCCTTTGTCGACGTGACCAACGGCGAGCGCTGGACCATCGCGCCCAACGATGGCTGGCTGCCGTGGTGGGTGCTGTCCAAGTCCCGTCGCGTGCCGGGCAGCTCGCTTGGCGAGTACCTCGCGATCGCCAAGCTGCGCGCGCCGGACCATGGCCGCACGATCGGCGACGTCATCGATTGCCAGGGTCCGTTCTGGGACAGGCTGCTGCGCCCGTTCCTGCTGGCCGCGCTCAACAGCGAGCCCGAAACGGCTTCGGCCGATCTGGCCGCCGCGGTCATCCGCGAGACCCTGATCAAGGGCGGTCAGGCCTGTCGCCCCCGCATCGCCTCGCCCAGCCTGGACGCCGCCTTCATCGAGCCGGCGTTGGCCTATCTCAAACGACGCGGCGCTAGCGTGCGCCTGAGCCAACGACTGCGCGGCATCGGCCTGGCGGACAAACGCGCGGCCAGGCTGGACTTCGCCGATGGACCGCTGAGTCTCGCCGCCAACGACCGCGTGGTGCTGGCGACTCCACCCTGGGTGACGCGCGATCTGCTGCCCGGCGTGGCGGCGCCCGACGCGTTCCGCTCGATCGTGAATGGGCATTTCTCTGTGGCGCCGCCGGCCGGTATCGCGCCGATGACCGGCGTCATCGGCGGCACGGCGGAATGGGTCTTCGCCTTCGATGATCGGGTCTCGGTCACGGTCAGCAGCGCCGACCGGCTGGTGGACACCGATCGCGAGGCCCTGGCCCGGATCCTATGGCAGGACGTTGCGACGGTGTGCGGCCTTGGACCGACGCTGCCGCCATGGCAGATCGTGAAGGAGCGCCGCGCCACCTTTGCCGCCACGCCTGAGCAGGCGGCCAAGCGCCCGGCCGCGCGCACCGCCTGGACCAACCTGGTCCTGGCTGGCGACTGGACGGACACCGGCCTGCCGGCCACGATCGAAGGCGCCGTGCGTTCCGGCCAGCGCGCTGCCGACCTGGCGCTTGGGGCATGACACTGTAGGAATGGCATGGATCAGATTTCGGCCTTGGACATAGCGACCGTCGAGGACGTGGTCGACAAGGCGACCAGCGCGCTGCTGAAGCAGTCGCAAGACGATGGCCACTGGGTCTTCGAGCTAGAGGCGGACGCCACGATTCCGGCCGAGTACGTGTTGCTGGTGCATTACCTCGGCGAAACGCCTGATCTGGAGCTGGAACGCAAGATCGGCAACTACCTGCGCCGTATCCAGGCCGATCATGGCGGCTGGCCGCTGTTCCATGGTGGCGCCTTCAATCTCAGCGCCACGGTGAAGGCGTACTTCGCCCTGAAGATGATCGGCGACTTGCCGGAGGCACCGCACATGGTGCGCGCGCGCGAGGCCGTTCTCGCGCATGGCGGCGCCGACCAGGCCAACGTCTTCACGCGCATGCAGCTAGCGCTCTATGGCGATACGACCTGGCGCAACACGCCGACGGTGCCGCCCGAGCTGATCCTGCTGCCGCGCTGGTTTCCCATTCATCTGTCCAAGATGTCCTACTGGGCGCGCACAGTGATCGTGCCGCTGCTGGTGCTGCAGGCGCTGAAGCCGCTGGCGCGCAACCCGCGCAACATTCACGTGCCGGAGCTCTTCGTGCCGCGCGGTGCGCTGGCCTCGCAACGCGCACCGCACCAGAGCCGGGCCTGGTCGGCCTTCTTCGGCGGCCTTGACCGTGTCCTGAAGGTGGTCGAGCCGCTATGGCCCACGGGCATGCGTCAACGCGCGATCGCGCGCTGCAAGGCATTCGTCACCGAGCGGCTGAACGGCGAGGATGGCCTGGGCGCGATCTATCCCGCGATGGCCAACAGCGTGATGATGTTCGATGCGCTCGGCTATCCGGCCGATCACCCCGATCGCGCCATCGCGCGGCGGTCGCTGGAAAAGCTGCTGGTGATCAAGGACGACGAAGCCTACTGCCAGCCGTGCGTGTCGCCGATCTGGGACACCGCGCTCGCCTGCCACGCGCTGATGGAGACGAAGACCGCGGCTGCCGATGCCGCGGTGGGCCAGGCGCTGGAGTGGCTGAAAGTCCGTCAGGTGCTCGATGTGAAAGGCGACTGGGCGGAGGAGCGGCCCGGCGTGCAGCCGGGCGGCTGGGCGTTCCAGTACAACAACGCCCATTATCCCGATCTCGATGACACCGCCGTCGTCGTCATGGCGCTCGACCGCGCGCGCCAGACGCCCGGCGCCGACCATGCGATGGCGATCGAGCGCGGCGCCGAGTGGGTCGTGGGCCTGCAGAGCCGCAATGGCGGCTGGGGCGCCTTCGACGCCGACAACACCTATCACTATCTCAACAACATCCCTTTCGCCGACCACGGCGCGCTGCTCGACCCGCCGACCGAGGACGTCACCGGCCGCTGCATCGGCATGCTGGCCCAGCTCGGTGAGGCGCCCGACAGCCCGCGCATGAAGGCGGCGGTCGACTATCTGGCGCGCGTACAGCTGGCGGATGGCAGCTGGTTCGGGCGCTGGGGCGTGAACTACATCTACGGCACCTGGTCGGCGCTGGCCGGATTGAACGCCGCGCAGGTCGATCCGCAGTCGCCCATGATGCGCCGTGCCGTCGACTGGCTGGTCGCGATCCAGAATCCCGATGGCGGCTGGGGTGAGGACTGCGAGAGCTACAAGCTCGACTACAAGGGCTACGAGCCCGCACCGTCGACCGCCTCGCAGACGGCCTGGGCGTTGCTGGGCCTGATGGCAGCCGGCGAGG
>DATEIF010000082.1:0-7455 GCA_035279205.1 Vineibacter sp. | reverse complement strand
CCGACACAGCCGGCGGCATCAGGCGCTTTGCATGCGCGCCTCTACTTCGTCTGCTTCCTGCTGGGGCCGTTCGCCGAGGCGGTGACAGGCTTCGGTGTCGGCTACATCATCACGCTGGCCACGGTCGCACGGCTGGGCATGCGGGGTGTCCCCGCACTGGTGCTGGGACTCTACAGCCAATGCCTGGTGCCATGGGGTGCGCTCGCCGCCGGCACCACGCTGGGCGCCCAGATCGCCGGCATGATGCCGACCTCTCTGGGTGCGCGCAGCGCCCTGCTGCAGATGCCGATGCATGCCGCATACCTGGTGCTGTTCTGGCATTTCCTGCGGACAGCGTGCGTGCCGCTGAGCGTTGCGCGATGCCTGGAGGATGTCGCGTGGACCATCGTTTCGGTGGCCGCCGTGTGGCTGGCGCACGATGTGGTTGACGTCGAGATCGCCGGCGCAGCGCCGTTGGGCGTGCTGGTGGCGCTGCGCTGGATGCGCAACGAGCGGCCGGACATGGCGTCGGTACGCCGGGCGCTGCGCACGTCGTTGCCTTACGCCGTCCTGACCCTGGCGCTGGTGGCGACGCGAACCGTGCCACCCGTGCAGACCTTGCTGAAGTCGCTGGCTGCATGGCAACCGCTGGCCGACCAGCCACCGTTCGCACCCTTCTATGTTCCCGGCTTCTGGCTGCTGGTCGTCGGCGTCGCGACGCTGGCTATGGCGCATGTACCGGCCACGCGTGTGCTCATGGAGACGGCAGTGTCCGCCTGGCGTCCGTCGGTCGTGACATTGTTCTTCGTCGTCATGGCCGCCTTCTACGTCGCGGCGGGCATGGCGGCGTCGATCGCCAATGCGCTGCACGTCGCGATCGGCGTTGCCTCGGCGTTGGGCGCGCCCCTGTTTGCCGCCATCGGCGGCTTCCTGACCGGCAGTGGTTCGGCGTCGAATGCCATGCTGATGCCTATGCAGATCGCGCTGGCGGCAGAAGTGCAGGTCGATGCGTCCTGGATGGCGGCCGTGCAAAACGCGGTCACCACCAACCTCACGATGTTGTCACCGATTCGGGTATCGATGGGAGCAGCGATCCTGGCGCTCGCCAAAGGCGACGGCGCGGTCTATCGCGCGGCATGGCCGCTGGCATTGCCGCCCATCGCGACCGGCATGGGGACAATCGCACTGCTTCTGCTCGCACGCTAGCAGGACAGGTGACGCCGGAAGGACGGAGCGCTAGGGTGCGCGCCGATCGTGGCAATCCAACAACGAGGAGCATTCCATGGCGAAAGTCGCCTTTCTCGGCCTGGGCGTAATGGGCTTTCCGATGGCGGGCCATCTCGTCGCCAAGGGCCACGATGTGACCGTCTACAACCGCACCTTCGCCAAGGCCCAGCAGTGGACGCAGAAGCACAAGGGCAAGGCTGCCAAGACGCCGCGTGAAGCGGCCGAGGGCAACGACATCGTGTTCTGTTGCGTCGGCAATGACGATGACCTGCGCTCCGTCGTGCTCGGCGCTGACGGCGGCCTGGCCGGCATGAAGGCCGGCACCATCTTCGTCGATCACACCACGGCATCGGCCAAAGTCGCTCGCGAGCTCTACGCCGCGGCCAAGCAGCAGGACATCGCCTTCATCGACGCGCCGGTGTCCGGCGGACAGGCTGGCGCCGAGAATGGCGTGCTGACGGTGATGTGCGGTGGCGACCAGGCACCGTTCGACAAGGCCAAGCCGGTGATCGACAGCTTCGCGCGCGCCTGCGTGCTGATCGGCCCGCCCGGTGCCGGCCAGCTCACCAAGATGGTGAACCAGATCTGCATCGCCGGTGTCGTGCAGGGCCTGGCCGAGGCCGTCAACTTCGGCATGAAAGCCGGCCTCGACATGGAAAAGGTGATCGGCGCGATCTCCAAGGGCGCGGCGCAGAGCTGGCAGATGGAAAACCGCTGGAAGACGATGGTCGAGGACAAGTTCGAGTTCGGCTTTGCCGTCGACTGGATGCGCAAGGATCTCGGCTTCTGTCTCGACGAAGCCAAGAGCAACGGCGCCCAGCTGCCGATGACCGCGCTGGTCGATCAGTTCTATGCCCGCATCCAGGCCCGTGGCGGGCGCCGGTGGGACACCTCGAGCCTGATCGAGCCGCTTGCCAAGCCGTAATGGACGCCGCCATCCCGGGCTGGGCTCGGGATGGCGCCTTTTCAGGGTTAGAAAAGTTCAGCCGAGGGATGACAAAGCCTCAGTTGCCCGGCATGGTGATTCAAACCACCATCCTGGTTAGAAAACCGGAGGCGCCCTATGTATAAGCTCTACGCGCATGCAGGCTGGGGATCGACGCTGACCGAGGCGCAACTCGCCTGGTACGGCCTGCCCTTCGAACTCGAAGACGTCGGCAATCTTTTCCGCTCGAAAGAGGCGCGCGAAGGCCTCGCGAAGGTCAATCCGCTGGCGCAGCTGCCGACTCTGGTACTGCCCGATGGCCGCATCATGACCGAGAGCGTTGCCATCACCTTGCACTTTGCCGACAGTGCGCCGGCCGGCAAATCGCTGGTGCCGGCGACGCCGGGCGCGGAACGCGATACGTTCCTGCGCTGGCTGGTGTTCCTGGTCACCAACATCTACCCGACCTTCACAATCGGCGACGATACCAGCCGCTGGATATCCGGCGACGGCCCGCGCAAGGAGTTGCGCGAGACCATGATGGCCTATCGGCAGCGGTTGTGGGGCATCGTTGAGACAGCGGCGGGCGAGGGCCCGTGGTTCCTCGGCGCTCGCTTTTCGGCACTCGACATCTATGTGTCGACCATGACGCACTGGTTCCCGCAGCGCGCGTGGTTCGCGGCCAACACACCCAAGCTGCACGCAATCGCAACGCGCGGCGATGCCGTGCCCGAGCTGGGCGCCGTGTGGCGGCGCAACTTTCCGCCTGCTGCAACCTAAGTCATCCCTCGCTTGCGCGCGGGATGACAGCTTTGCCTTCGGTTTTACCCGCGCCGGCTCATCGCGACGTGGCGCACGCCGACGATCTCGCCGAGGCAGTTGCCGACATGTCGCGCAGCGTCGGGATCCAGTCCCTCGACCTGGAGGTCGACGCTCAGCGTATCCTCGATGCCGTGCGCGTCGCGCTCCACGCAGCGACTGGCATGGACGACCAGCGGCACGAGACCACGTTTGGCGACGAACTCCAGCACACGCGGTAGCAGGCCCGGTGAGGGATCGGCGCTGACGCCGTAACACCACACCGGCTCTTCGAGAGCGAGCACTGCAGGGCGCACCTGTTCCGGTGCGGTGAAACGGCGAAACGGCGTGGAAGATGTGGACGGCTCAGCGGCCGTGGCGGCAGACATGGAGGCGCTCCTTGAACGGACGAACGAAACAGCCTTCGACCCGGACCCGATGAGGGACCGGGCGGCTAATTCGCCGACCGATGAGCGCGTGCATCCGCATGGGCGCTACAGTACGCTCGCCGCCACATCGAAGCAAGATCAGCGGAGCCCGTCATGCGTCTGCAGCTCGTCACATGGCCTGATGTGGAGCAGTATCTCAAGAGCAGCACCGGCATCATCATTCCGATCGGGTCGACCGAACAGCATGGTCCCAACGGTCTGGTCGGCACGGATGCGCTGACTGCGGAGTTCATCGCCCACGGCGTCGGCGAGAAGACCGGCGCGTTGGTGGCGCCGACCATCTCGGTCGGCATGGCACAGCATCACCTGGGCTTTCCCGGCTCGATCACGCTGAGGCCGTCGACCTTGATCGCGGTCGTGCGTGACAACATTCAGTCTCTGATGCGACATGGTTTCACACGATTCTTCTTCGTCAATGGCCATGGCGGCAATATTGCGACCGTGACGGCCGCGTTTTCCGAGATCTACGCCGAACGTTCGTTGCAGCGCGGCAGCAATGCGCCGTCGGTAAAATGCAAGTTGCGCAACTGGTGGGAGGGATCGGGGTCGCGGGCCTTGTCGAAGGAACTCTACGGCAACCAGGAAGGCAGCCACGCCACGCCCAGCGAGGTGTCGCTCACCTTCTACATGCATCCGCAGACCGAGAAGAAGGTGCCGATGGAGCCCGAGGTGGCACCCAACGGAAGCTTCGCCGATGCCGACGACTACCGCAGCACCTTCCCTGATGGTCGCATCGGCTCCAATCCCAATCTGTCGACCGCCGCGCACGGCAAGCGCATCTACGACGTGGCAGTCGAAGAAGTGGCGCGTGACTACCTGGCGTTTGCCGCATCATAGAACGCAACGGAGCAACCCATGAGCCCGACCACCGCCGAGCGTGACACGATCTTCAAGGCTTTCGGCCGCGCCTTCTTCAAGCAGGATCTCGACGCGATGTACCAAGTGGTGACGCCGGACTTCGTGTGGAGCGTGCAGGGCGTCGACGCGCCGCGCCAGCTGACGTCGCGCGAGGCCATCGCCGCCTACTTCGCCGAGCGCAAGCAGCAGGTCGAGAACCTGCGCTTCCACGACGTGGTCTATCACCACGCGCCTGATGCGACGTTCATGACCTTCCGCCTTACCGGAACTGATAAAGCGACTGGTCGCACGTTCGAGACGGTTGGCGTCGAGCGCTACACGTTTCGCGACGGCAGGCTGGCCATGAAAGACGTCTATACCAAGCCGGCCGGCACGGCATGACCAACGAGCGGGATCCGGCCGTCCGTATTCCCGGCATCGTGCAGCGCTATCTGGCGCGCTTTCCGGCCGAGAAGGTGCGGTTGAAGCCGCTGCTCGATCGGCTCGCCGATCCGGTGGACCTGTTCGCACGCACGTCGATGTCGGGGCACGTCACCGGCAGCGCCTTCGTGGTCGATCCCCGGCGCGATGTCATGCTGCTGATCCATCACGGGACGCTGGATCGCTGGCTGCAGCCGGGAGGTCACGTCGATGCCGGCGAAAGTCCCAAGGATGGTGCGGCGCGCGAAACCTGGGAAGAGACCGGCCTGCAGCGTTTCGTTCCCAGCGATTGGACCAGCGATCCATCGCTGCCGCTCGATATCGACCCGCACATGATCCCGGCCAATGCCCGCCGTGGCGAGCGCCAGCATTATCATTTCGATTTTCGTTATCTCTTCATCGCCGATTCGACCCAGCCACTGACGGCCCAGGACGGCGAAGTGAAGGACGTGCGATGGATGCCCGTCGCTTCACTACAGGACAATGATCCAGACGGAGTCTGGAAGATCGTCGTCGGCAAGCTGCGCGAGGTGCTGCGGCCGTAGTCAGCCAAGCCTATTCGGCGGCTGCGCGTAGCGGCGGCGCGAGCCGCGCCGCAGCCCGCGCGCGGCAGGCGGCGCTGAAGGCGTCGAACAGTTTGATCGACAGCGGATTCTCGCGTGCCTTGTGCTCGGGATGCCACTGCACCGCGCAGACGAAACCGGGTGCGTCGACGACGCTGGCCGCTTCGATCTGGCCGTCGGGTGCCACAGCTTCGACGCGCAGGCGCGACGCCAGGCGGTCGATGCCCTGGCCGTGCAGCGAGTTGACCTCCGCCTCCGTGCAGCCCAGAAGCGCATGAAGCTGGCCGCCCGGCGTGATGGCGATGGCGTGGGCCGGCTCGAGCTTGGGTTCCATCGCGTCAACCCGCGGCGCGCGATGATCCAGGCGACCGGGCACCTCCTCGACATGCTGGTACAAGGTGCCGCCCAGCGCCACGTTCAGCTCCTGAAAGCCGCGGCAGATGGCGAACAGGGGAACCGCCCGCTCGATGGCGCGGCGGATCAGGGGCAGCGTGGTCATGTCCCGCGCCGGATCGGCGGCAACGCCGCGACGGGCCGGTGGACCGCCATAGTGGGCCGGCGCGACGTTGGATGGGCTGCCGGTCAGGATGACGCCGTCCAGCACGTCCAGGACGCGGTCGATGTCCAGGCCGTCCTCGCCGGCACCGACGGCCGGCAGGATCAACGGCACGCCACCGATGACATCGGTAATGACCTGGATGTACTTCTCGCCGACCGTATGAGCGGTCCACACCGTGATCGTGCGCCGGCAGGCGGACACGCCGATCAGGGGGCGCAAGGCGCGAGACATAGGGTTCTGAGCCTCATATAGCCGTCTATGTCGGCATTTTCGTGCAGTTTGCATGCCAGGGCAATTGTCGGTATTCGCTGCCAGCCATGCCCATCGACCCCGATGTCATCCCACCGCAGACAGTGGTTCGAATCGTCGACGAACTCGACCGGATCGAGGCCAGCCACGACGTGGCGGTGCTGTTCGCCATCGAGTCGGGCAGCCGGGCCTGGGGTTTCCATTCTCCCGACAGCGACTTCGACGTCCGCTTCGTCTATGCCCATCGGCTTGACTGGTACCTGACGGTGCGGCCTGGCCGCGACGTGATCGAGGCGCCGATCACCGAGGGCCTCGATATCTCGGGATGGGACGTGCGCAAGGCCCTGGCGCTGGCCTGCAAGTTCAACCCCGTGCTGCCCGAATGGCTGCGCTCGCCGATCGTCTATCGCCGGCGGGCGGATCTGGTCGGCCCGCTCAATCGCTTTGTCGGCCTGGAGTCGGGGCTGGTGGCGGCGCGGCGGCACTATCACGGTCTGGCGAAGCGGCAGTTTCTCGGCGATATCGACGGTCGCGAGTCGGTACGCCTCAAGAAGTATTTCTATTCGATCCGGCCGGCGATGGCGCTGCGTTGGCTGCGCTGCCGGCCGGACGATCCATTGCCCATGGACCTACCGGCCCTGCGGGCGGGCGTGGCCCTGGATCCGGCGATCTCGCAGGCGCTCGACCGCTTGCTGTCGCTCAAGGCACAGGCCCACGAACTGGGCATGGGGTCTCGCGTGCCGGTGCTCGATGACTTCATCCGTCACGAGCTGGACGAGACCACCCGATGGCTCGCGACGCAGCCGCCGGCACCGGACGCCGACTGGGCCACGGCTGACCGGACGCTGCGCACGATCATTCGATCGGCCGATGCCCTGATCACGGCGCGGCGATAGCCAATCGCGGTCTTCCCGCGCCCCCGTACCCGGCCCTATGCTGCTGCCTTCCAGGGATAGGGAGAGATCGACATGCAGAAGCGCAAGCTCGGGCGGTCCGGTATCGACGTGGCGCCATTGGCGTTCGGCGGCAATGTCTTCGGCTGGACAGCCGACGAGGCGCGGTCCTTCACGCTGCTCGACGGTTTTGTCGCTGCGGGCTTCAACCTGATCGACACGGCTGACGTCTATTCGGTCTGGGCGCCGGGGCACAAAGGCGGCGAATCGGAGACCGTGATCGGCAACTGGCTGAAGCAGCGCGGCGGTCGCGACAAGGTGGTGATCGCCACCAAGGTCGGCATGCAGATGGCGCCAGATCGCAAGGGACTGGCCAAAGACTACATCCTGCGTTCGGCCGAGGAGTCGCTGAAGCGGCTGCAGACCGACTACATCGATCTCTATCAGTCGCACCGCGATGATCCCGACGCGCCCATGGAAGAGCGCTTCGAGGCCTACGCCCAGCTGGTGAAGCAGGGCAAGGTGCGCGCCATCG
>DATEIF010000081.1:0-3118 GCA_035279205.1 Vineibacter sp. | reverse complement strand
GGACTGACGCTGCCTGCTCCCCTCCCCTGCGGGGGAGGGGCTGTGGGAGAGGGTTCGGGCGAAGCGCGACGCCGCAGTCAACCTCGAGCCGTCATGGCGTGAGCCGCATTGCTTGAGGCTTGTCGCACAGCGTGGGACGATCCCGCCGATGAGCGACAGGCCCGCCACGGCAACACATCTGCGCGACCTCGCCCGGTTGCGCCGCGTGCGCGACCGCATCGACCGCGAATACGCGCAGCCGCTGAACGTCGACGATCTGGCGCACACGATCGGCATGTCGGCGGGGCATCTCAGCCGCCAGTTCAGGCTGGCCTTCGGCGAATCGCCCTACAGCTATCTGATGACGCGCCGCATCGAGCGCGCGATGGCGCTGCTGCGCCGGGGCGACCTCGGCGTTACCGAGATCTGCTACGCGGTGGGCTGCGCTTCGCTGGGCACCTTCAGCACCCGTTTCACCGAACTGGTCGGCGTGTCGCCCAGCGTGTACCGGCGCGAGTCGGCGCGTGCCACAACGGGGATGCCGTCCTGCGTGGCGCGGCAGGTGACGCGGCCGGTCAGGACGCAACCGATCAGGAATGGAGAAGCGCCGGCCTGAGCATCCCGGCATGCTGGCTTCGTTCCCACCGAACAGGACCGTCATGGACATCAGCATTCACGCCAGTTTCCTCCCGCACAGCGACCCGGACGCCTCGCTGGCGTTCTACCGCGACACGCTGGGCTTCGAGGTGCGCAACGACGTCGGCTACAACGGCATGCGCTGGATCACGGTGGGCCCCGCCGGCCAGCCCGCCGTCGCCATCGTGCTGTACCCGCCGGCCGCCAGTCCCGGCGTCACCGGCGAGGAGAAGCGCACCATCGCCGAGATGATGGCCAAGGGCACCTTCGCCACCATGCTGCTGGCCACCGTGGACCTCGATGCCGCGTTCGAGAAGATCCAGGCCAGCGGCGCCGAGATCGTCGAGGAGCCGACCATGCAGCCCTACGGCGTGCGCGACTGCGCCATCCGCGATCCGGCCGGCAACCTGCTGCGCGTGCAGGAGCGACGCTGAGCCGTGGCGTCGTTGACCGGATCCAGGCGGAGTCGAAACACGACCATGAAGAGATACAAGGTGTATCAAGTCGATGCGTTCACGGATGCCATGTTCCAGGGCAATCCTGCCGGCGTGGTGCTCGATGCCGACGGCTTGACCGAAGCCGACATGCAGAACGTGGCCCGCGAGTTGAACAATTCCGAGACGGCGTTCCTGTTTTCCTGCGACGACCAGGGTTGCGACGGCGAATTGCGGTACTTCACGCCGAAAGTCGAAGTGCCGACATGCGGGCACGCGACCATTGCGGCGATGTACGTGAAGGCGCTCGAAAGCGGCCTCGGTGATTGCGTCCTCAATATGAAAACGAAGATTGGCGTTCTCCCGATGAGGGTGGAAAGGAAGCCGGACGGTTTCCGCATTTCCATGACGCAGGGGCGGTTCGAGATATTGCGGACACTGTCGCCGGACGAGCGCGGCGAATTGTGCGAAGCCCTTTCCCTCGCGGACGCCGATCTCGACCGGCGCTGCCCGGTGCAGGTCGTGTCGACGGGCCACTCGAAGGTCATGATCGGCATAACCGGCAGGGACAGGCTGAACCGGATCGTCCCCGACAACGAAAGGCTCAGCCGGCTGAGCGGAAGGATCGGCTGCAACGGCTATTTCGTCTTCACCTTCGACACGGACAGGGAAGGAGTCCTCACCGAAGGACGGATGTTCGCGCCGGCGATCGGCATAAACGAGGACCCGGTCACCGGGAACGCCAACGGCCCCCTGGGCGGTTATCTGCTGGCCAACGGGATAACGGACCATGGCGACGGGGTGTTCAGGTTCACCGGCTTCCAGGGCGAGGCGATGCACCGGCCCGGCAAGGTGGACGTCGAGGTGACGCATGAAAAGGGCAGCCCGCGGGAAGTGAGGATATCCGGCGGGGCGGTGATCGTATTCAAGACCGAGATCTGGATGTAGCGAACTGCGCTGCAGTCACCCGCCCGGATCCGATCGGCCGGGTCCGCCTCGATCGCTAGACCGAGGGCCGTGAAACAGGCCGCAGCCAGGTTGAGAGCTTTTCGACATGCATTCAAGCGAGGAATTTCCAATGAGTCCGGTTGCAAAGAAAGCTGCAAAGAAGGCCCCAGGCAAGACCGCCACGGTGCCCGGCAAGGCGGCCAGCTTCAGCGCCGATGAAAAGGCCGCGATGAGGGCCTATGCGAAGGAACTGAAGGCGCAGGCACGCGCCGACAGGACCAGGGAGGACGGCGAACGCGAAGTGCTGGCGGCGATCGCCGCGATGCCGGAGGCCGACCGTGCCATGGCCGGGCGCGTGCATGTGCTGGTCAAGACCCATGCTCCCTCACTGGTGCCGAAGACCTGGTACGGCATGCCGGCGTATGCCCTGGACGACAAGGTCGTCTGCTTCTTCAAGGACGCGCAGAAGTTCAAGGACAGGTACGCCACCTTCGGCTTCACCGACAAGGCCAGGCTCGACGACGGCGCGATGTGGCCGACCGCATTCGCGCTCAAGGCCATGAACGCCGACGTGGAGAAACGCATTGCCGCGCTGCTGAAGAAGGCGCTGGGCTGACGTCCATTCACGCTCGCCCGGCCATCTCCTAAGATGGGGCTTCACTCCCGACCGAGGCAGCTCGCCATGCGTACGGCTCTTTCGTGTTCGTGCCGCGTCGTACTGGGGCTGGCGCTTGCGTCGCCCGCCTCATGGGCCGCTGCCGCCGATGCAGCGCCCGTGGCGCATGTCGACACCGGCAGCTTGTCGGGCATCCATGACGCCAGTAGCGGACTGGACGAGTTCAAGGGCATTCCGTATGCCGCGCCGCCGGTGGGCACGCTGCGCTGGAAGCCGCCGCAGCCGGCGGCCGCGTGGAACGGCGTGCGTGCGGCCGACCATTTCGGTCCGCGCTGCATGCAGCGTCCGCTGTTCAGCGACATGGTGTTCCGCTCCGCCGGCATGAGCGAGGACTGCCTCTACCTCAACGTGTGGACGCCTGCCCACGGCAAAGGCGGCAAGCTGCCGGTGCTGGTGTATTTCTACGGTGGCGGCTTCGTGGGCGGCGACGGCTCGGAGCTGCGCT
>DATEIF010000080.1:0-8452 GCA_035279205.1 Vineibacter sp. | reverse complement strand
GATCGTCAATAAGCGCCGACAACGAGGCGCCGTTGGGGATCGCGCCGGCACGCGGACGGAGTTCGCAGGGATTCCATCGCCGGCAGCTCCCCGACGTGGACGTCGAGGAGGAAGCAACATGGGAGCCGTCAGGGTCTCCCGACGCGGGTTGTTCAAGCTGACAGGGGCGTCGGTTGGCGCCTCGACCTTGACCGCGTTGGGCTTCTCACCGGCGGCGGCTCAGGCCGCCGTTCGCGCCTTCAAGCTGGAACGCACCACCGAGACCCGCAATACCTGTCCGTACTGCTCGGTCGGGTGTGGCGTGATCATGTACTCGATGGGCGACCGCGCGAAGAACGTGAAGGGCAAGGTCATCCATATCGAGGGTGACCCCGACCACCCGACCAATCGCGGCACGCTCTGCCCCAAGGGCGCGGCGCTGATAGACTTCATCAACTCCAAGACCCGGCTGCAGGTCCCGCAGTACCGCGCGCCGGGTGCCAAGGAGTGGACGCGGATCACCTGGGATCAGGCGATCGACAAGATCGCGCGCTTGATGAAAGACGACCGCGACAAGAATTTCATCGCCAGGAACGCCGACGGCCAGACGGTGAACCGCTGGGTCAGCACCGGTTTCCTCGCCGCATCCGCCACCTCCAACGAGACAGCGTGGGCGACCTACAAGGTCGTCCGTTCGTTGGGGATGGTTGTCTTCGACAACCAGGCGAGGGTTTGACACGGTCCGACGGTGTCCAGTTTGGGCCCAACATTCGGACGCGGCGCGATGACCAACCTCTGGGCGGATATCAAGAATACCGACCTGGTGGTGATCATGGGCGGCAATGCCGCCGAAGCCCATCCCTGCGGTTTCAAGTGGGTGACCGAGGCCAAGCATCATCGCAAGGCCAAGCTGATCGTCGTTGATCCGCGCTTCACGCGCTCGGCGGCGATGTCGGATCTCTTCGTGCAGATCCGGCCGGGCACCGACATCGCCTTCCTGGGCGGCGTCATCAAGTATCTGCTGGACAACGACAAGATCCAGAAGGAGTACGTTCTTAACTACACCAACGCGGCCTACATCATCCGCGGCGACTTCAAGTTCGAGGACGGCCTGTTCTCGGGCTATGACGAGGCCAAGCGCGACTACAACCGGGCGAGCTGGGACTATGAGCTGGGCGACGACGGTTTCGTGAAGGCCGACGCCACCCTGCAGGATCCGCGTTGCGTCTACCAGCTGATGAAGGCGCACTACGCCCGCTACACGCCCGAGATGGTCGAGCGCATCACCGGCGCACCCAAGGACAAGTTCCTCGAAGTGTGCAAGCTGATCGCTGAGACCTCGGCGGTCGACAAGGTGATGACGTCGATGTACGCGCTGGGCTGGACCCAGCACTCCAAGGGCTCGCAGAACATCCGCACCATGGCGATGATCCAGCTTCTGCTGGGCAATATCGGCCTGGCGGGTGGCGGCATGAACGCACTGCGTGGCCACTCCAACATCCAGGGGCTCACCGACATCGGTCTGATGAGCAACCTGATCCCGGGCTACCTGACCTTGGCCGGCGACCGTGAGCCCGACCTCGCGACCTACATGAAGACGCGCGGCTTCAAGCCGATGCGTCCGGGCCAGATGAGCTATTGGCAGAACTACGACAAGTTCTTCGTGTCGTTCCAGAAGGCCATGTGGGGCGACGCGGCAACCAAGGAGAACGACTGGGCCTACGACTGGCTGCCCAAGGTCGACGTCGTCTACGACGTGCTGCGCGGCTGGGAGCTGATGTACCAGGGCAAGATGAACGGGTACGTCTGCCAGGGCTTCAACCCGCTGCTGTCATTCCCCAACCGCCGCAAGCTCACCGCGGCGATGGCGAAGCTGAAGTACCTTGTCGTCATGGACCCGCTGGCCACCGAGACCAGCGAGTTCTGGCAGAACTACGGCGAGCACAACGACGTCGATCCGGCCAAGATCCAGACCGAGGTCTTCCGTTTGCCCACGACGGTGTTCGCCGAGGAGAACGGCTCGCTGGTGAACTCGGGCCGCTGGCTGCAGTGGCACTTCAAGGGTGCCGAGCCGCCGGGCGAGGCGCTGCCCGACATCGACATCATGGCGCGCCTCTTCATCAAGATGCGCGACCTCTACCGCAAGGAAGGCGGCGCTTTCCCCGATCCGTTCGTGAACCTGACGTGGAACTACGAGGATCCACTGGCGCCGCAACCCGAGGAACTGGCGCGCGAGCTCAACGGCCGGGCGTTGGCCGACGTGCCCGACCCGAAGGATCCGACCAAGCTGATCCTGCGCAAAGGCGCCCAGCTCTCCGGCTTCGGCGAACTGCGCAACGACGGCACGACCATGGCCGGCTGCTGGATCTATACTGGCTGCTGGACCGAGGCCGGCAACCAGATGGCGCGCCGCGACAACAGTGATCCTGGCGGCCTGGGCCTGACACCCAAATGGGCGTGGTCGTGGCCGGCCAACCGCCGCATCCTTTACAACCGTGCTTCGGCCGATACCCAGGGCAAACCGTGGAATCCGGCCAAGAAGCAGGTGTGGTGGAACGGCGAACGCTGGACCGGCTACGACGTGCCCGACTACGGGGTGACGATGAAGCCGCAGGACAATGTCGGACCGTTCATCATGAACCCCGAAGGTTCGGCGCGTCTGTTCACCCGCGGCATGCTGCGGGACGGGCCGTTCCCCGAACACTATGAACCGTTCGAGGCGCCGGTCGCCAACGCGCTGCACCCCAAGGTGGGGCCGAATCCGGTGGCCCGTGTCTTCAAGGGTGACATGGAAGTCTTCGGCAAGCCGCAGGACTTCCCGCATGTGGCCACGACGTACCGGCTCACCGAGCACTTCCACTTCTGGACCAAGCACGTTCAGATCAACGCCGCCCTGCAGCCGCAGGAATTCGTCGAGCTGGGCGAGGAATTGGCCAAGGAGAAGGGCATCGCCAGCGGCGACACGGTCGAGGTGCGCTCCAACCGCGGCCGCGTGAAAGCGGTGGCGGTGGTCACCAAGCGCATCAAGGCGCTCACCATCGACGGCAAGAAAATCCACACCGTGGGAATCCCGTTGCACTGGGGCTTCACCGGTGCGGCGCGCAAGGGCTTCGGGGCCAACCAGCTCACGCCGTATGTCGGCGACGCGAACATCGAGACGCCGGAGTTCAAGGCGTTCCTGGTGGACGTGAAGAAGCTCGGCCAGGCGACGGTCTGAGGGGAAGGAGGCAACCATGGCCAATCTTCAATCCCTCGACATCCGCCGCCGCTCGGCCACCACAACGCCCTCGCCGAGCCAGCGCGAGGCGGTGCAGGTCGCCAAGCTGATCGACGTGTCGCGCTGCATCGGCTGCAAGGCCTGCCAGTCGGCCTGCCTGGAGTGGAACGACCTGCGCGAGGAGGTCGGCATCAATGTCGGCGTCTACGACAATCCGCACGACCTGACGGAGAACACCTGGACTCTGATGCGGTTCACGGAGATCGATGTCGACGGCCGTTTCGAGTGGCTGATCCGCAAGGACGGCTGCATGCACTGCGACGACCCGGGCTGCCTCAAGGCCTGCCCGGCACCGGGTGCGATCGTGCAGTACAAGAACGGCATCGTCGACTTCGTCTCTGAGAACTGCATCGGCTGTGGCTATTGCGTGAAGGGCTGCCCCTTCAACATCCCGCGCATCTCGGCGAAGGATCAGAAGGCCTACAAGTGCACGCTGTGCTCCGACCGTGTCGCCGTCGGCCAGGCACCGGCGTGCGCCAAGGTCTGTCCGACGCAGGCGATCTCGTTCGGCACCAAGACCGACATGATCGCCTGGGCCGATGAGCGCATCGCCGACCTGAAGGAGCGTGGCTACAAGAACGCCGGCCTGTACAACCCGGCCGGCGTCGGCGGCACGCACGTGATGTATGTGCTGAAGCACCTCGACAAGCCGCAGATCTATGCCGGCCTGCCGAAGGATCCCAAGATCAGCCCGCTGGTCGAGCTGTGGAAGGGCGTTACCAAGCCCATCCTGCTGGCCGGCGTGGCGGTCGCGGCGCTGGCCGGCTTCTTCCACTATGTCACGCACGGTCCCAACGAAGTGCAGGACGAGGACGAGGCTGCAGCCGAGAAGATGCGCCGCGACAAGGCGGCGTAGAGAATATTCCTCTCCCGCAAGCGGGAGAGGGAGGGGCCCGTGGCGCGCAGCGCCATGGGAGGGTGAGGACCCAAGGACGAGGCGCCTCGTGCGCTACCCCTCACCCGCCGGGCGCTGGGCGCCCGTCGACCTCTCCCGCCTGCGGGAGAGGTGAGAAAGACAGGGAGAGTGCGTCATGGCTAACCACAACAACATCCTCGACCGTTACACGCCGGGCGCGCGGTTGAACCATTGGATCAACGCCATCTTGATGATCTGCCTGGCGCTGAGCGGCATGTCGCTGTTCCACCCGTCGCTGTTTTTCCTCTCCGAGCTCTTCGGCGGCGCCACCTGGACGCGCATCATCCATCCCTGGATGGGCGTGCTGGCGATATTCAGCTTTCTGGGCCTGGTCGTCCGCTTCTGGCGCTTCAACCTGTGGACCAAGGACGACAGCGCCTGGATGAGGAACGTCAACCACGTGATGTCGGGCGATGAAGCCAAGGTGCCGGAAGCCGGCAAGTACAACGCCGGCCAGAAGCTGGTGTTCTGGTCGCTGTGCGTGCTCACCATCCTGCTGCTGACCAGCGGCCTCGTACTGTGGCACTCGCAGCTGGGTCATCTGACGACGATCGAGCAGCAACGGCTGGCCGCCGTGGTGCATGCGCTGTCGGCCGTGGCATTGATCTTCGTGGTGATCACGCATATCTACGCCGCGATCTGGATCCGCGGCACCATCCGCGGCATGACCCGCGGTTCGGTCACCGGCGGCTGGGCCTGGCGCCATCACCGCAAATGGCTGCGCGAGGAAGTCGGCAAGTCCAAGTGATGCATCTGTCATCTCTCGCGGGCTCGGGATGACGCAGTGGCAACGCCAGGGATGACAGTCTGATCATGGCCCTCAAAGGCAAGGTGGTTCCCGAGCCGGTCGATATTGGCCAGATCGCCGTTCCAGTATTCGCGCGGCTGCCCGATATTGCGTCGAATTTCAAGGTGCGGGCCGACCGCCTGAACGCGCTCGCGGCCGACCATCCGCTGGAATCCTATCTGCGCTTTGTCGCCGCGATCGCGCAGGCGCAGCATGATGCGGCGCCGCGGCTGCCGCCCGGCACCCTGCCGGGCAAGGACCATTTTGCCTTCTGCCGCGCCCACGAGTTCCCGCTGATCGATCGTCTGACCTGGAAGCGCGACACCTCGTTCGTGGCCGGCGCCCGCGCGCTGGCGGCGGCCCTCAGGAGCGTCGATATGCCCGAGGCGGCGGCGCAGGCGCTGTCTGCCTTCAACAACCGCGACGATGCCTCGATCGAAGCGCTGGCCGATCGCGTGCTGCGTGACGCGCACGAGGGGTGGGAAACCGCCGAGGTGCCGTTCGTCGGTGCGGCGCTGGAGCTGCATTTTGCGCGCATGGCGGCATTGCTCGATGCGGGCGAGCCGCAGCCGGTGGAGCCGCGCAATCTCTGTCCGGTGTGCGGCTCGCTCGCCGTGGCATCGACGGTCGACGCGGCGCGCGGCCGGCAAGGCTCGCGCTTCCTGTGTTGTTCCTTGTGTCAGACGCGCTGGAACTACACGCGCATCCAGTGTGCCCATTGCGTCTCGACCAAGGGCATCGCCTATCAGAACATCGAGGGCGGCTCGAAAGCGGTGCGGGCCGAGACCTGCGACGAATGCCGCACCTACACCAAGATCCTCTATGTCGAGGAGGACGCCGGCGTCGATCCGGTCGCCGACGATCTTGCCAGCCTGACCCTCGATATTCTCGTTTCGGAGGCCGGCTGGGCGCGTGCGTGCCCCAGCTTCTACCTGCTGCCCGAGGTCGAGGATGACGGCACGGAGCCCCTGACGCACGCCAGTTGATGAAGCCTTCATGGTGAGCACAGGTGAATGCTCCGCATTCACCGGGTCGAACCATGGAGGCTTCGCACGAACCGTGGTGCGGTCCGCTTCATGGTTCGACAAGCTCACCATGAAGCGGCTATTTTGCTCTGTTCCTTTTCGCGGGCAGGGTCCCGCCGTCTCGCGTGCGAGCTATCCGTGACCGTTGATCTCTCCCGACTCCCCGCCGTCGATCGTGTTCTCAAAGCCACCGCTGCGCTGGCGCTGATAGAGCGCTATGGCCGGGTGCCCGCCACCGATGCCGTGCGCGCGGCGCTGGCCGACCTGCGGGTCGCCAAGGCGGTCGCCGATGAGGATGGCGTCGCGGCGCTGGCGGCCGACAAGCTGGCGGTGCGCATGGCGCCCTCGCAGCGGCCGATGTTCAACCTCACCGGCACGGTGCTGCACACCAATCTTGGCCGCGCGCTGCTGGCCGACGCCGCCATCGCGGCAATGAACGATGTGCTGGCGCGCCCGTCCAATCTCGAGTTCAACGTCGCCGGCGGCAGCCGCGGGGAGCGCGACGATCATGTGCGCGGCTGGCTCAAGGAGCTGACCGGCGCCGAGGACGCGACCGTCGTCAACAACAACGCCGCCGCCGTGGTGCTGGTGCTGAACACGTTGGCTCAGGGCAAGGCCGTGCCGGTGTCGCGCGGCGAGCTGATCGAGATCGGCGGCGCCTTCCGCGTGCCCGATATCATGGCGCGCGCCGGCTGCCGCCTGGTCGAGGTCGGCACCACCAACCGCACGCACCTGCGCGACTTCGAGGCCGCCATCGGCCCCGAGACCGCGATGCTGATGAAGGTGCACCCCTCCAACTACGCGGTGGTCGGTTTCACCAACACGGTGCCGGAGATCGAGCTTGCGGCGCTGGCGCACAAGCACGGCCTGCCGTTTGCGAACGACCTCGGCAGCGGCCAGCTCGTCGACCTGGAGCGCTGGGGCCTGCCGCACGAACCGACGCCGCGCGAGGCGCTCGCTTCGGGCGCCGACCTCGTCAGCTTCAGCGGCGACAAGCTGCTGGGCGGCCCGCAATGCGGCATCGTCGTCGGCCGCAAGGACCTGATCCAGAAGCTGAACAAGAATCCGCTGAAGCGTGCATTGCGCCTGGACAAGGGCCGGCTGGCGGCACTCGAAGCGACGCTGCGGCTCTACGCCGATCCCGATCGTTTGGCCGCAAGCCTGCCGACCTTGCGTCTACTTACGCGGCCAGCCGCCGATATCGAGGCCGTCGCGCAGCGCCTGCTGCCGCAGGTGGCGCGCGTGCTTGAAGGCAAGGCCGAGGTCGTGATCGAGGCCTGCCGTAGCCAGATCGGCAGCGGCGCGTTGCCGGTCGACCTGCTGCCCAGCCATGCGCTGTCAATCAGGGCGCTTGGCACGAAAAGCGGTGCCGCGGTCGAGCGTCTGGCCGATGCCTTCCGGGCCCTGCCGGTGCCCGTCATCGGCCGCATCGAGGACGATCGCCTGAAGTTCGACCTGCGCTGCCTCGAGGATGAAGAACCCTTCACTGAGCAACTCGCGCAACTTGTCTTCCCTCCCCCAGCTTCGCTGGGGAAGGTGGCCGAAGGCCGGAGGGGGAGCCGACGAGGTCTCAGTAACCAAGACCACGTCGGGTCCCCTCCGCCCCTTCGGGGCACCTCCCCACGGCGTGGGGAGGAAACATGAGTCTCCTCGGCCGCTTGATACGACGGCCCGCGGCCGAACCAGTCGACGCGGCGCTGGACCGCGCACGCCTGGCGTTCGAGGCCGGTGACGTCGAGGCCGCCTTCGCGCTGTGGCATGAGCTGGCGCACAAGGGTGTCGCCCGTGCCCAGAGCAATCTCGGCGGCCTGTTCGCGACCGGCAACGGCGTGCCGCGCGATGATGACGAGGCCGTGCGCTGGTTCCGCCATGCCGCCGATGCCGGCGACGCGCTGGCGCAGCGCAATCTGGCGCTGATGTACTACGAGGGCCGCGGCACGGACGGCGACCTCGTCCAGGCGGCGCACTGGTATGCACGCGCTGCCGAGGCGGGTGATGCCGAGGCGCAGAACATGCTGAGCTGGATGGCCTGCGAAGGCGTTGGCATGGCGCGCGATTGGCTGCTGGCGCGGCGCTGGGCCGAAGCGTCGGCAGCGCAGGGTATTGCCTCGGCGATGTGCCGGCTCGGTCAGATCCATCACAACGCCTGGGGCGTCGAGCGCGATGCGGTGCTGGCGGCGCAGTGGTTCGAGAAGGCTGCGCGCCTGGGCGACGCCGAAGCGCAGGCCATGCTGGGCGCTGCCTTTCACCTCGGCCTGGGTGTGGCGCCCGACCAGATGCAGGCGTGGCGCTGGCTCACGCGCGCCCAGCGCCAGGGCAGCGAGATCGCGGCCGGCTTCCTGGTGCGCGTGAAGCAGGTCGCCTCGGCGGAGCAGATCGCCCAAGCCGAACGCCTGATCTCCGCCGGAGACCAGGCATGAGGTCCCCTCTCCCGGGAGCGCGGGCGTCCCGCCCGCATCAGGCGAAAG
>DATEIF010000079.1:0-7987 GCA_035279205.1 Vineibacter sp. | reverse complement strand
CATGGGCACCGACATTCGCGGCGGCGATCCGACCAAGGCAGCCGTACGCGCCTTGCGCGACGCGCTGTGGCACAACGCGCTCACGGTGACGAGCGCCCTGGACCAACCGACCGACGCCATGCGGGTCGACGTGACGATCGGCGTGCCGATGCCCGAGCGTGTCGACAAGCAGGCCGTGCTCGACGTGCTGCCGCACGGCACCGGTACGGTCACGGTGGTCGAGGGCGGCCTCGCCGTGCCCAACGAGGCCGGCACCGACGTCACCATCATCGCCCATGCCGCCGCCGTGGTGCGGCTTGACGTACCATGAGCACACCCGTGGAGAGCACGATGCGCCGTCGCGTCATTCTCGAACTGGGCACCGGCAACGACCTGCACGGCGGCGACTACACCAAGGCGGCCCTGCGCGCCGTGCAGGACGCGCTGCACCACAGCTCGCTCACTCTGCTGCGCACGCTGAAGGTCAACCCTAAGACGGCCATGCATGTCGACGTCACCATCGGCGTGCAGAAGCCCGAGCGCGTCGATGCCGAAGCGGTCAAGGCATCCCTGCCCCACGGCATCGTGACGGTGCGCGTGGTGAAGGGCGGCCTCGACGTGCCTGACGAGGAGATTGGCGACGTGGCGGTGATCGCCAGCGCCGGGATCGCCGTCAGCCTCGATCTGTGACGCTCATACCTCGCGCAGCACGTCCAGGCGGCGCAGGCGCGGCACGGCGAAGTCGAGGAAAGCCCTGACCCGGGGCGGCATCAGTCGCGCCGTCGGCAGGACGATATGGACGGGGATGGCCGGGCGCTCGAAATCCCGCAACAAGCGCACCAGCCTGCCGCGCGCCAGGTCATCCGCAACCTGGTACGACAACACGTGCACGATGCCCTTGCCGGCGCGCGCGGCATCGATTGCCGCCTCGGCCCGGTTGACCTGAAGGCGCGCCGTCACGCGGACCTGGCGTTCGCGCCCGGTCGGTGACAGGAACCGCCATTCCCGACCATTAGCCTGATTGGCAAACAGCACGACATCGTGCGCGGCAAGATCAGCGGGATCGGCCGGCCGCCCGCGTTGCTTCAAGTATCGCGGGCTTGCCACAACGATGCGGCGCACGGCGCCGACGCGTCGTGCCAGCAGTGAGCTGTCATCGAGATGAGCGATGCGCAGGGCAAGATCGATCCCCTCTTCGACCAGATCGATCGGCCGATCTTCCAACGACAAATCTACCGTGACGTCCGGGTAGGCATCGAGGAACGCCGTCACGATCGGCCCCAGATGGAGGCGACCGAACGTCAGCGGCCCGGAGATGCGCAGGCGCCCGCGCGGTGTTGCGCCCTCGCCGGCCACATCGCGCATCGACTCGTCGAAGTCGCCGACCAGCCGGCGCGCATGCTCGGCCAATCGCAGACCGGCGTCTGTCAACGACAGGCGACGCGTCGTGCGCTCCGCCAGTCGCACGCCGAGTTCAGTTTCGAGATCGCCCAGCACGCGTGTCACGACAGGTGGCGACCGGCCGGTTCGCCGCGCCGCGGCGGCCAGGCTGCCGCTGTCGACGATGGCCAGAAAGAGCGCAAGCCGGTCGAGGCGATCCATGCTACTCTTCCGTTGAACGGAATAATATCTTGCCGATTCGCTTTATTATAAATCGAAAGCACAACGGCTAGATACCCCTGCATCGCAGAGCGACAGGGAGCTTTCTGATGACCCGTGACACTCCTGGCCTCGGACGCCGGCAGATCCTGCAGCGCATCGGCGGCGGCGCCGTGGCGAGTGCTTTGGCTTCCGCCAGTCAGGCCCAGACGCACGCACGGACGGTGAAGGCGGTCGCCTTCGATGCCTTCGTCACCTTCGATCCGCGTCCTGTCTTCGCGCTCACCGAGCAGCTGTTTCCCGGCAAGGGCGCCGAAATCAGCAGCATCTGGCGAATCCGCCAGTTCGAATACACCTGGCTGCGGGTCGTCTCGCAACGTTATGCCGATTTCTGGACCGTGACCGAAGAGGCTCTGCGCTTTGCCGCCCATGCGGCGAAGGTGGATCTGACGGCGGAGAAACGCGACCAGCTCATGGGCGGATTTCTCCGCCTGAAGGCGCATCCGGATGTCCTGCCGGGACTGCAGGCGCTACGCGCCGCCGGCATCCGCCTGGCGTTTCTATCGAACATGACCGAACGCATGCTCGATGCCGCGATCGACAGCGCCGGCCTCGACGGCCTGTTCGAGCACCGGCTGTCCACCGACCGGCTGCGCACTTACAAGCCCGACCCGCGTGCGTACCAGATGGGGCTTGATGCTTTCGGTCTGCGGCGTGACGAGATCGTCTTTGCTGCCTTCGGTGGCTGGGATGCAGCCGGCGCCAAGTCCTTCGGCTATCCCACCTTCTGGGCCAACCGGCTGCAGTTGCCGGTCGAGGAACTGGGCGTAAGGCCGGATGCGATCGGCGGCAGCCTGGCCGAACTGGTGGACTTCGTCGCCAGGGCCTGACCGGCCGATCTGCTGGCCCCCGTGAGGTCAAGCGGGTGGCGCACAATGCAGCCCACCCCAAGCCGGGATACGATCGGCGTCGACGCCACGTCATCGGGCTCGATACGCTGCCGCTCTTGTAAGCGGCGGAGATCCACCATGGCGGCCCTGGCATTCGACATACCCGACGAGATCACGGCCGTTTGCGACGGGATCAGCCGGTTCATCCGCACCGAGGTCGTTCCCCGGCATGACAAGCACCACGACCTGCTGACGAACCCGCACCTGCTCTACGCCCCGGACGGCCGCTATGTGCCGCGGGTGGCCGAGCTGATGCGCGAGGTGCGGATGGCCGCGTCGCAGGCCGGCTACTATCAGATGTGCGTGCCCGAGGCGCTGGGCGGCGGCGGGCTTGGCTTGCTCGCCTACTTCGTGGCCTGGGAGCAGATCTACCGGCAATGCGGCATGCACCACTGGCTCGGCGCCTACACGCTCAGCCACTGGGCGTTCGGGCCCAGCGTCGTGTTGCGCGAGGTGACCGACACGGCACGCCAGACCATCCTCGCCGACATGATGGCCGGACGCACCTCGATGTGCTTCGGCCTGTCGGAGCCCGGCGCCGGCTCGGACGCCGCCATGATCCGGACCCGCGCCGAGCCCGACGGCAACGGCTGGCGCATCCACGGCCGCAAGATCTGGACCACCAATGCGCCGCAGGCCGATTGGGTCATCGTGTTTGCCGTCACCGACCCCGAACGCGCGCGCCGCAAGGCCGGCGGCATCAGTGCCTTCCTGGTACCGACCGACGCGCCGGGCTTCCAGGTCGAGAGCGTGATCCGGCTCTTCGGCCATGCCGGCGGCAACGAAGGCCAGCTCGTCTTCGAGGGCGTGCGGGTCGAGCCGGACCAGCTCGTGGGCACCCTGCACGACGGCTTCAAGATCGGCCTGCTGGGCGTGTCCCTGGGCCGCATCTACAACACCGCACGCGCCGTCGGGCTGGGCCGTTGGGCGCTGGAGAAGGCGCTGGACTATGCCCAGCAGCGCGAGGCGTTCGGCCACAAGATCGCCGAATACCAGGGCGTGACCTTCCCGTTGGCCGAGTCGGCCATGGAACTGCACGCCGCCCACCTCATGGGGCTGAACGTCGCCACCTTGCTGGATCGCGGCGAGCGCGCGATCAAGGAGCTGTCGATGGCCAAGGCTTACGCCGTGGAGGCCGGCTTCCGCGCTGT
Organism: Vineibacter sp.; assembly: GCA_035279205.1. Taxonomy (GTDB): domain Bacteria; phylum Pseudomonadota; class Alphaproteobacteria; order Reyranellales; family Reyranellaceae; genus Vineibacter. The sequence continues at coordinate 4,308 of DATEIF010000079.1, read as the reverse complement.
CGATCGCGCGATGCAGACCCATGGCGCCATCGGCTTCACCAACGAGCTGCACCTGACGCACGCCTGGCACGACCTGCGCGTGATCAACGTCGCCGACGGCACCAACGAGATCCTGCGGCGCACCATCGCGCAAAGACTGCTGGCGGGCGACACCGAACTCTGAGCCGGCGCGCAGAGATCGGCGGTGGTGTAAACGACCTGTGGCCCTGTAAGCTGCGTGCCAACGCGCGTGGTTGGGGAAAGGTCTCGGATGCGGGTCATCGTATGCGGTGCCGGACAGGTCGGCGAAGCGATCGCACGGCAGCTGGCCGGGGAAGGCATCGACGTCACCGTAGTGGACATATCGCCCGAGCAGGCACGGCGCATTGACGAGAGCTATGACGTGCGCGGCATGGCGGGTCATGCCTCGCACCCTCAGGTGCTGCAGCGCGCCGGCGCCGAGAATGCCGACATGCTGATCGCCGTCACGCGCTCGGACGAGGTCAACATGGTGGCCTGCCAGGTCGCCTACTCGCTGTTCAAGGTCCGCCGCCGCATTGCCCGCGTGCGCCATCCCGGCTACCTCGCGCCGGACTGGCGCCGGCTCTACGCCAGCGACCAGCTGCCGATCGATGTGGTGATCTCGCCCGAGATCGAGGTGGCCGACGGCATCGCCCGCCGGCTGCGCACGCCGGGCGCCTTTGACACCGTGTCGCTGGCGGACGGTCGCGTGCAGCTGCTGGGTGTCCAGTGCAGCAGCGAGACCTGCGCCATGCTCGGTCGGAAGCTCGCCGACCTGCCGCAAGTCCTACCCGACGCCGGCGTCATGGTGATGGCGATCATCCGCGATGGAAAGGCGTTCGTGCCGCGCGGCAAGGACACGATCGAGCGCAACGACCAGCTCTACCTGATCGCCGAGCCGGCCCGGACGGCCGGCATCATCGCGTTCTTCGGGCAGGCCGGCCGGCAGGCCAGCCGTGTTGTCATCGTGGGCGGCGGCAATGTCGGCTTCAACCTCGCGCAGCGTCTGATTCGGGGCGGTTCGGCGATCGACATCAAGATGATCGAGCGCAACCGCGAGCGGGCCGAAATGGTGTCGAACGAACTGGGCAATGCGGCCGTGGTCCTGCACGGCGATGCGCTGGACAAGGACCTGCTGCTGGAGGCCAGCGTCAATACGGCCGAGACCATCGTTGCCGTCACCAACGACGATGAGACCAACATCTTCGCCTCGGTGCTGGCCAAGCGCGAGGGCTGCGGCCGCGCCATCGCCCTGGTCAACAAGAGCGCCTACGAGCCGATCGTGCCGGCGCTGGGCATCGACGCCGTCGTCGACCCCAGCGCCATCACCATTTCGACCATCCTGCGCCATGTGCGGCCGCGCTCGGTGGCGGCGCTCTACACGCTGCGCGAGGATTTCGGCGAGATCATCGAGACCCAGGCCCTGCCCGACTCGCGGCTGGTCAAGAAACCGCTGGGCAAGGTCGGCCTGCCCGACGGCATGATGATCGGCGCCGTGGTGCGCGGCGAGGAGACTTTTTTCCCCGACGGCGCGTTCCAGATCATGCCGGGCGACCGCGTCATCGCCATCGTCACCTACGATGCCCTGCGCAAGGCTGAAGACATCCTGGCCGGGGCATAATGTCCGTCATGCCGAGCGCAGCGAGGGATCTCCTGCGTGCGGCGCACCGTTGCGTCATTCGCGGGAGATCCCTCGCTGCGCTCGGGATGACGGAGGCTCGGAATGACAGGGATGCGCCCGCAATGACGAAGCCGTAGCCGATGCGCGTGCAAGGCCCCGTCCGGACCTGGTCACCGAGCTATCTGCGGCCGGTCTTCTACCTCATCGGTGGCATGCTGGCGGTGCTGGCCGTGGCCATGCTGCTGCCCGCTGCGGTCGATGCCGCGGCGGGCGTTCCGCAGTGGCGCGCTTTTCTGCTGTCGGCGGCGGTGACTCTCGTCTGTGGCGGGCTGCTGCTGCATGTCGCGCGCTGTGATCTCTCGGACGGCCTGACCTTGCGCCAGGCGTTCATGCTGACGCCGTTCGCCTGGATCACCATCGCCCTGTTCAGCGCCATTCCGCTCTACCTCTGCGACTACGCCCCATTGCGCGGCAACGTCACCAACGCCTTTTTCGAGGCGATATCGGGACTGACCACGACGGGCGCGACGGTGATCGTCGGGCTGGACCGGGCGCCGCCCGGCATCCTGCTGTGGCGGGCGCTGCTGCAGTGGATGGGCGGTATCGGCATCATCGCCGTCGCGATTGCCATCCTGCCGGCGCTGGGTGTCGGCGGCATGCAGCTGTTCCGCACCGAATCGTCGGACCGTTCCGAGAAGGTGCTGCCACGGGCGCGCGCCCTCGTGACGGCGATCGGCCTGATCTACCTAGGCTTCACGATCGCCTGCGCCGTCGCCTATGCGCTCGCCGGCATGACGCCCTTCGACGCCGTGGCCCATGCGCTGACCACCGTCGCCACCGGCGGTTATTCGACGTCGGATGCCTCGCTGGGTCACTGGCAGAGCCCGGCGATCGAGTGGATCGCGGTCGTGTTCATGATCCTGGGCGCCCTGCCCTTTGTCGTCTATGTCGGCCTGGTGCGCGGCAACCGGCAGATGCTGCGCAACAGCCAGGTCTGGACCTTGCTGGCCTTCTGCGCCGTGGTGATCGCCCTGCTGGCCGGCTGGCTGGTGGCGACCGGCCGCTACGGCATCGCCGACGCGCTGCGCCATGCCGCCTTCAACGTCGTCTCCGTCGTCACGACCGCCGGCTTCGCTTCGGCCGACTACGCCCTATGGGGCAACTTGGCGATCGGCGTCTTCTTCGGGCTGCTGTTCGTCGGCGGCTGTACCGGCTCGACCACGGGCGGCATCAAGATCTTCCGCTTCGAGGTGATGGCCCGCCTGCTGCGCAGCTATTTCCTGCAGCTGCTCTATCCGCGCGGCGTCTTCCCGCGCGTCTATGGCGGCCGGCCGCTGTCAGACGAGGTGGTCGGCTCCGTCGTGATGTTCTTCTCGCTCTACTTCGTCTGCTATGGCGTGCTCACCATCGCCCTGATGGCGTTCGATCTCGACTTCCTCACCAGCGCCAGCGCCGCCGTGGCCGCGCTCTCCAATGTCGGTCCGGGACTGGGCCCGATCATCGGCCCCGCCGGCACGTTCGCCGCCCTGCCCGATGCCGCCAAGTGGCTACTGTGCTTCGCCATGCTGCTGGGCCGGCTGGAGCTGTTCGCGGTACTGATCCTGTTCGTGCCCAGTTTCTGGCGCGGCTGATGCAGACTTTTTGGCGCCGGATCTGGAAGCGCGGCGACGCCAGGTTGTTCATCCATTGCGCGCACTCGCGTCGGATGCCATCCCCCGGCGCCGCACCCGCCACGGCACGCCACCACGTTGTCCGAGCGGGCGATCGATACCCCATGCGATCGTGCGAGTGTCGCGCGCCGATAGGCGCCCGCGCGGCACCAGGAGACGAAACGAATGGCCATCACGGTCGAGGCGATCCACCATGTCGGTATCGGCGTCGCCGATCTTGCGCGCGCCCGCGCCTTCTACGTCGACACGCTCGGTTTGCAGCCGCATCACCAGGTCCCGACCTGGCTGGTCCTCAACGAAACGAGCGCGCTGCACCTGGTTCCGCTCGCCGCCGTCGGCCCCGCACGGTCCCTTCAGGTGCAACATGTCGCGCTGCAGGTACCGGACCTGCGCGTGGTGCTGGCGTTGCTGCTCGATTGTGGCTGCACGCCCTTTCAGATCGATTTCGCCGGCAACGTCCACACGGTGACGCTGACCACCGATCCGCTCGACTTCGGTATCGGAACGCTGTTCGTACGCGATCCCGACGGTAACCTGGTCGAATTCCTGCAACTCGGCCACGGCCTGTTTGCAGGTTCCCTCGACCGGATTCACTGACCGAGATAGCTCCTGCGCAGCGCCGGCGCGTCGGCGAGTTCGGCAGCCTTGCCGGACAGCGTGATGCGCCCGTTCTCCAGCACGTAGGCGCGATTCGCGACGGCGAGCGACTGCACCACGTTCTGCTCGACCAGCAGGATCGCGAGGCCATCGGCGTTGAGGCGGCCAATCAGGGCGAACATGTCCTCGACCAGCAGCGGCGAGAGGCCCAGCGACGGCTCGTCGAGGATCAGCAGCCGCGGCTCACCCATCAGGCCGCGGCCGATCGCCAGCATCTGCTGCTCGCCGCCCGACAGTGTCCCGGCGGCCTGAGTCCAGCGCTCCTTGAGGCGCGGGAAGATCGCCACGACACGGTCGAGGTTCTTGTGGCGCGCGCTGCGGCCGCGGCGATAGCTGCCGAGCTCGAGGTTGTCGCGCACC
>DATEIF010000078.1:0-2604 GCA_035279205.1 Vineibacter sp. | reverse complement strand
TTCTGGCTGCTGTTCATCGCCTGCTCCGCCAATGCGTTCGGCCTGTTCATCCCGTTCGTGCACCTGGTGCCCTATACCCGCGACGCCGGCCTCAGCGAGGCCTACGGCGTGACCTTGATCACGCTGCTGGGCATCGGCAGTGCGGTCGGGCGCTTCGCCTTCGCCGGCTTCGCCCACTGGGTTGGCCGCCAGCGCGCCTACGCCGCGATGTTCCTGGGCACCGGCGCCGCCCAGTTGCTGTGGGCATCGACCACGGACGCCTGGCTGCTGGCGATTTTCGCCGCGGCCTTCGGCGCCTTCTATGGCGGCTTCGTCGCCCTGGCGCCGTCGGTGATCGCCGACTATTTCGGCACCCGCGCCGTCGGCGCGATCCTGGGCGCACAATATGCCAGCGTATCGGTCGGGGCCTTGCTGGGGCCGACGGCGGCCGGCTTCGTCTTCGATCTTTCGGGATCCTATGTCGCCACCATCCTGGCCGGCGCAGCACTTGCCTTTCTCGGCGCCGGCTGCATCCTCGGCTCGCCGGCGCCTGCCACATGGCGCAACAGGAGCACCGCATGAAGATGTCCGCGATTCCGTTCGGCACCACTGACTGGTCAGCGATCACGCCCAGTGAACATCCCGGTGAAACCGGCAAGGCGCTGTGGCGCACTTGCCAGTTCGGCGACATCCGGGTCCGGCTCGTCGAATACACGCCCGGCTACCTGGCCGACCATTGGTGCGAGAAGGGCCACATCCTGCTGTGCCTGGACGGCGAGCTGGTGACCGAGTTGAAGGACGGCCGCGTGTCGGTGCTGAAGCCCGGCATGAGCTACCAGGTTGCCGACGGCGCCGAGCCGCATCGCTCGCGCAGCGCGACGGGGGCACGGCTGTTCATCGTCGACTGACTCGCTTCGTCCGGTTCATGTGCCGGTGAACGGGATTCAACCCGACTTGCAAACAATGCGTTTGCGGCGCCACCGCCTCAGGCCAACCCTGCCCGTCGAGAACCAAGAAAAAACACGACGGGAGGATCTCCATGAGGCGGATGACGCGACGCAAGCTGCTTCGGGTGACAGGTGCCGGCGCTGCCGTCGCCAAGACGGGAGGCATGGCCGCAATTCTCGCCAGCGGACAGGCGCCCGCCTACGGCCAGACGACGCAGATCCACTGGCTTAAGTGGAACGATTTCGTGCCGGCAGGCGACCAGCTCTTGCGTCGTCAACTGCTGGGCGAAGCGGAAAGAGCCCTGGGCATCAAGATCAATCTGGAAACCATCGGCCTCAACGATCTGCAGGCGCGCGCGACCGCGGCGATCCAATCGCAGTCGGGGGCCGACATCACGATGGCGTTCAACAACAACGCCCAGCTTTATGCCGAGAGCTGCGTGGACGTGAGCGATGTCTGCGAGGAGCTGGCCGCCAAGCAGGGCGGCTTCTACGATCTGTCGAAGGCCCAATCGCACGACGGCAAGAAATGGGTGGCGGTGCCCTACTGCATCATCGGCGCCATGATCGCCTACCGGAAGTCGTGGCTCGACGAGATCGGCGCCACGACGTTCCCGGAAACCTGGGACGCCTATCGCGACATCGGCAAGAAGCTCAAGGCCAAGGGGCGTCCCATCGGTCAGTCGCTGGGCCATACCGTCGGCGATGCGCCGGCGTTCGCCTATCCCCTGCTGTGGTCGTTCGGCGGCCGCGAGGTCGAGGCGGACGGCAAGACCGTGAAGCTCAACAGCAAGGAGACGATCGAGTCGGTGAAGTTCATGACCGCCTTCTGGAAGGAGGCGCATGACGAGGGCGGTCTGGCCTGGGACGACAGCAACAACAACCGCGCCTTCCTGTCGGGCACCATCAGCGCCACGCTCAACGGCGCCTCGATCTACATCGAGGCGTTGCGCAAGCCCGACCAGTACATGACCGACAAGGGCGTGCAGATGAAGAACGACATCCTGCACGCGCCGCTGCCCAGGGGCGCCCATGGCCAGTACGGCGTCCATCCCTTCCAGAACCACATGGTGATGGGCTACTCCAAGAACCAGAAGGCGGCCAAGGACTTCCTGCGCTGGTTCCATTCACCCGAGATCTACGAGAAGTGGTTCATCGTCCAGAAGGGCTTTGCGACCGGGCCCACTCGCGATTGGGAGAAGCACAAGGTGTGGGACGAGGATCCCGTCATGGCGCCCTATCGGGTCGCCGGACGCCTGGGCCGCGTCTACGGCTACGCCGGACCCGCCGGGCAGAAGGCAGCCGAGGTGCTGAGCAAGTACATCATCGTCGACATGTACGCCAAGGCGGTCCAGGGCATGAACGCCGAAGAGGCCGTCAAGTGGGCCGAGGGTGAGGTGAAGAAGATCTACGGAACAGGCGCGTAAGCGGTTCAACGACGCACCGGCTCTCTGGAAGCGCGGGCGTTTCGCCTGCTTTGGCGCGCTGGCGCCAACCGTTGATATGTCACCCTCCGCTGACGCTGCGGGCTGATGCGGGCGGGACGCCGCGCTCACAGGTGAATTGGATTCAACGGCGATTGCAAAGAATACGTTTGTCGCACCGCGACGGGTAGCCAACGCTTGCCGCCGAAAATCAAGAATACTCAGGGAGGATAAGGTATGGCGCGGGTGACTCG
>DATEIF010000077.1:0-17573 GCA_035279205.1 Vineibacter sp. | reverse complement strand
CGCTGGGCTCCGACACCAACGGCTCGATCCGCGTACCGTCGTCACTGTGCGGCACGTTCGGTCTGAAGCCGACCTACGGCCGGTTGAGCCGCGCCGGCAGCTTCCTGTTCTGCGACAGCCTGGATCATCTCGGACCACTGGCGCGCTCGGTGTGGGACCTCGCGGCGTCGTTCGACATCATGCAGGGACCCGATGCGGCCGATCCCGTCTGCACCGAACGGCCGCCCGAGCCCACCGTAACGCGGCTGGACGAGGGCATCGCCGGTCTGCGCATCGCCATTGCCGGCGATTACTTCGAGCGCCAGCTCGAACCGGTGGCGGCGGCCGCGGTGGCGACCGTCGCCAAGGCACTGGGCGCCACCCGCAAGGTCGTGCTGCCCGACGCCGCGCGCGCCCGCGGCTGCGCCTACCTGATCACGGCGGCCGAAGGCGGTACCTTGCATCTGGCGCGCCTGCGCACGCGCGCCGCCGATTTCGATCCCGACACGCGCGAGCGCTTCATGGCCGGCGCGCTGACGCCTGCGGCCTGGTACATCCAGGCGCAGCGCTTCCGCCGCCAGTACCGGCAGCGCATTCTGGAGGCGCTGCAGGACGTCGACGTGCTGATCGCGCCGGCCACGCCCATGACGGCACCGCGGCAGGATCAGATCATGATGACCATCGATGGCGTCGAGATGCCGGTGCGTGCCAACCTCGGCATCTTCACCCAGCCGATCTCCTTTATCGGCCTGCCCGTGGTGGCAGCACCCTTGCAGCACCCGGGCGGTCTGCCCATCGCCGTGCAGCTGATCGCCAAGCCGTTCGATGAACAGGCCGCCTTGCGAGCCGCGCACTGGCTGCAGCGCCAGGGCATCTGCACCGCGCCGGCGGCGTGAAAGGAACAGTCATGAGTCTTGAGATCAACATCCCGGAAATCGTGCAGGAAGTGACCGCGGCCTTTCATCGCTACGAAGCGGCGCTCAACAGCAACGACGTGGCGACGCTCGATGAGCTGTTCTGGGACAGCCCGCATACCCTGCGTTACGGCATCGGCGAGCAGCTCTATGGTCATGACCAGATCGCGGCGTACCGGTCCGGCCGCGATCCCAAGTTCGTCATGAATCGCGATCTCGTGAAACTGTGGGTGATCACCTACGGTCGTGACTTCGGCACCGCCAACTGCGAGTTCCGCCGCCACGGCGATCCGCGCCTGGGCCGGCAGAGTCACACCTGGATGCGCACGCCGGACGGTTGGCGTATCGTCGCGGCACATGTTTCGTTCATCGGCGATGCAACGCGAATGAAAACATAGCGCAGGCGCACATTGCATTCGGCGTGCCCTGCGACCATATAGGCCCGATACCAATAGGGACTTCCGCTTGAACCTCCAGCGCCTGCGCCTTGCAGATCATTCCGGCACCGGCGCTGCGGCCGGGCGGCGCTGGGTGCGGTTGGCTGCCTTCGCGCTGCTGACCTTGACGTTGGCGCTGGTTGGCCAGGCACCGCTCGGGCGCGGTGTTGCGCAGGCACCGGCCGATGGCGTCGTCGATCGGTCGGTCGGTGGTGACCGCGGCATCCTGCCGGCAAAGCCCAGTCTGCGTGTGGTGGGCGAGGTGCGGGGATCGCGTCCCGCACTCGATCACGATCCTTCCGTTGTCATTATCGGTCTGACGCCGAGCCTGCCGGCACCGCCCTGGCGGATCGAGCCGGTGCTGGCGACGCACGTCGATGTTCCATTGCAGAAGGAAGGTTGGACGCAGCGGCCGCGTGGTCCGCCGATGGAGCAGGCATCTGTTCCATCGAATCGCGCGCACCTTTCTCGCATGATGCTCGGCCACGCATGATGGCATGAGCCTGTGCCGATGACGGGCGCGATGCGCCTGCTCATTTCAGCCAGGACTTCATGCCATGCGTCAGTCTCCCTGGAAGGTGACGGTTTACGCCCTCATCGTCCTTTGCGGCGTTCTCGCCGCGCTTCCCAATCTTCTCACCCGCGACCAGCTTGCACGCCTGCCCGACTGGATTCCCAAGCAACAGGTGACCCTGGGGCTTGACCTGCGCGGCGGCTCGCAGCTGCTGCTGGAAATCGACAGCGATGCGGTGCGCAAGGATCGCCTCGACAGCCTGGGCGACGCGGCCGCCGCCACCTTGCAGACCGCCGGCATCCGCCACGGCGGCGTGCGCATCGCCAACGGTGCGGTCAGTGTCACGCCGATCGACGCGGCCCAGGGCCGCGACGCCGCGCGGGCGCTCGCCGCCCTGAACACGCCGGTCGAGACCCGCTTCGGCGGTACGGGACCCGCCTCGCTGGAGATCACCACGGGCAGTGACGGCGCGGTGACGCTGAAGCCGACGGAGGCCGACCTCACGGCCCGCATCAACGCTGCGGCCGATCACAGCCTCGAGATCGTACGCCGCCGTATCGACGAGGCTGGTATCGCCGAGCCGACGGTGCTGCGTCAGGGTGCCAACCGAATCCTGGTCCAGCTGCCCGGCGTGCAGGATCCCTCGCGCATCAAGGAGCTGCTGGGCAGCACGGCACGGCTCAGCTTCCATATGGTCGCCGAGGAAGGCGGCGAGGGGCGGATCGCCGGCACCACCGTGTTGCCGCTGGAGGGCAGCTCAGGCCAGATCCGCATCCGTTCGCGCGTGATGCTGGACGGCGACCGCCTGGTCGATGCTGGCACCGGCTTCGATCAGCGCACGGGACAGCCGATCGTGCAGTTCCGCTTCGATTCCCAGGGCGCCAAGCGGTTTGCCGACATTACCCGCAACAATGTCGGCAAGCCGTTTGCCATCGTGCTGGACGGCCGCGTGCTCAGCGCCCCGGTGATCCAGGAGCCGATCCTGGGTGGCTCGGGTCAGATCAGCGGCAATTTCACCGTGCAGAGCGCCAAGGATCTCGCCGTGCTGCTGCGGGCCGGCGCCCTGCCGGCACCGATGAAGGTGATCGAGGAGCGCACCGTCGGTGCCGACCTCGGTGCCGACGCGATCGAGCAGGGGGTGAAGACCGGCCTGATCGGCTTTGGCCTGGTGTTCACCTTCATGGTGCTGCTGTACGGGCGTTGGGGCCTGGTCGCCAACCTGGCGCTGAGCATCAACGTCGCCTTGACGTTCGCGGCATTGAGCCTGTTGGGGGCCACGCTCACTCTGCCGGGGATCGCCGGCATCATCCTGGGCGTGGGACTCGCCGTCGATGCCAACGTGCTGATCAACGAACGCATCCGCGAGGAGACGGCACTGGGGCGCGGCGCGATGGCGGCGCTCGATGCCGGCTTCAAGCGCGCCTACAGCACCATCATCGACTCGAACGTCACGACCCTGATCGCCACCACGATGCTGTTCGCCCTGGGCTCGGGCCCGGTGCGCGGCTTCGCCGTCACCATGGGCCTGGGCATCATCATCTCGATGTTCACCGCGGTGTCGGTCGTGCGCATGATCATGGCGCTGTGGGTGGGCTGGCGCCGGCCCAGCCAGTTCATCATCCGGCCGCTGTTCGGCACCTCGCTGATTCCCGACAAGACGACGTTCCGCTTCATGCGCGGGCGCTTCATCGGCATTGCAGTGTCGGCGGTGCTGTCGGTGTCATCGCTGGCGCTCTTCGTTCATCCCGGCCTGAACTACGGCATCGATTTCGTTGGCGGCACGCTGGTCGAGGTCAAGACGCAGGAGCCGGCCAAGCTCGATGCCTGGCGCCAGGCCTTGAGCGGCCTGAACCTCGGCGAAATCGCGCTACAGGAAGCGGGCTCGGCCAACGACGTACTGGTGCGCATCGAACGCCAGCCCGGCGATGACCAGGCGCAGGCCGCCGCCACCGACCAGGTCAAGGCCAAGCTGGCCGAGATCGCGCCGGGCTCGACGATCGAGCGCGTCGAGGTCGTCGGTCCCAAGGTCAGCGGCGAGCTGATGGAGGCAGGCTTCCTCGCTGTCGGCCTCGCGTGCCTGGCGATGCTGGTCTACATCTGGATCCGCTTCGAATGGCAGTTCGCCGTCGGCGCCATTGTCACGCTGGTGCTCGATGTCACCAAGACGGTGGGCCTGTTCGCGCTCACCGGGCTCGACTTCAACCTGACCGCGATCGCGGCGTTGCTGACCCTGGTCGGCTACTCCGTCAACGACAAGGTCGTGGTCTACGACCGCATGCGCGAGAATTTGCGCCTGTACAAGAAGATGCCGCTGCGCGAGCTGATCGATCTCAGCATCAACGCCACCTTGGCGCGCAGCATCTACACGTCGGCGACGGCCTTCCTGTCGATGCTGCCGATGGCGATCGCTGGCGGCAGCGCCGTCGACAACTTCGCCATCCCCATGGTGTTCGGCATTGTCGTCGGTGCCAGCTCGTCGGTGTTCATCGCCGCGCCGATCCTGCTGTTCCTCGGCGAGGGGCGGCTGCGGCCGGCGGCACGCCCATCGACGCTGGCGGTCTCATCGGCTGGATGATGCGCGAAAGCGAGGCGGGCAGTTCTAGCGCTGCCCGCCTCGCACGCTACGCTACCACGTGAAGGCCAGATACTGGTTGCGGCCCGGCGAGACGCTCACGGTTCGCGTCTGCATCCGCCCCTCGCTCGAGGCGCGGATTGTGTATTGGCCGGCCGGCAGGTCGGCGAGCAGGAACGGCCCCTGCGAAACGGTCTGCAGCACGGGCTGTCCGCGCATGTCGGTGATGCTGACATCGACGTTCGCCAGGAAGTCGCCGCGCGGCACGTTGGCGCGTGCGAACTCGAGCCCCAGCATGTAGCGCGGCATGGCGGCGCGGAACGCTTCCGCCTCGTCGCGGCCAACACCGCCGGTGATGAACGTCACAGCGCCCTGGTGGCGCTCGACCGGGCCTGTCCGCATGCCCTGGTAGGCGTCCGTCGGCGGGCGGTCATACGGCCTGTAGTCGGGACGGTCGTCCGGCGGGCGATCATATGGCCTGTAGTAGGGGCGATCCGTCGGCCGATCGTAAGGCGCATCGTACCGGTCGACCTGTGCCCATGTCGGCAGTGCTGCGATGGTCGACAGGCCGACCATGGCCGCGATGTGCGCAAGCTTGATCATGTGGTCCTCCGTCGCGATAGGCGCGCGGGATACCGAAAAAACGCCTGTCAGAAACCGAAGGTTCCGCATGCGATAACGCGGCCGTGCCGCAATCTCGCCACTATGACTCGCGGCTGAAGCCGGCCAGCCGCAGGCTGCTGGTAAAGACCGCGACGGCGGCGAAGGCGGCGCCAATCAGCAGCGCCAGCGTCGGGCCCGCGGCGTGCGTGGCCACCAGGCCGAAGACCAGCGCGACCAGGGCGGCGCCCATGGTCTGGCCCATGACGCGGGCGGTCGACAGCACGCCGCCGGCGCTGCCGCTGCGCTCGCGCGGCACGCTGTTGATCAGGATGCGGTTGTTGGGCGATTGGAAGATGCCAAAGCCAACGCCACAGATCGCCATGCGCCACGCGATATCGGCGTGGCCCGGCTGCGCCGGCAGGAAGGCCAGCAGCAACAGGCCGGCGCACAGAAGCGCCAGCCCCAGGGCGCCGAGCAGGCCGGCGGGATAACGGTCGGAGAGACGACCCGAGATCGGTGCCGCAATGCCCACCGCCAGCGGCCAGGGCGTCATCAGCAGGCCGGTGTCGACCTGCGTCAGGCCCAGCACGTCTTGCAGGTAGAACGGCAATGCCACGAACGCCGCGCCCTGCGCCGTGAACGAGCAGACCGAGCTCAGCACCGACAGCGAGAAGATCGGCCGGCGGAAAATGTCGACCGGCAGCATGGGGATCGGCAGGTTCATTTGCCGGGCCACGAAAGCGATGCCGAGCCCGACCGCGCCGACGAGCTGCAGCGCGACCGCGATGGCGCCGTGACCGTGCGCGATGCCGTCGATGCCGCTCAGCAGCAGGCCGAAGGTTAAGGCGCACAGCAGCGCGCTGGGCAGGTCGAACGGGTGCGGTGTGGGCTCGGTCACCGGCAAGGTCGAGGTCGACAGCAGGAACGCCACGATGCCCAGCGGCACGGCGATCGCGAACAGCCACTGCCAGGGGCCGAGCGCCAGGATGGCGGCCGCCACCGTTGGCCCCAGCGCCGCCGACGTCGCCACCACCAGGGCATTGAGCCCCATGGCGCGGCCCAGCGCCTCGCGCGGATAGGTGAACCGGATCAGCGCCGGGTTGACGGCCATGATGCCGGCGGCGCCGATGCCCTGAATGGCGCGTGCGATGACCAGGGCCGTCAGCGATGTCGAGAGCGCACAGGCGAGCGACGCCAGGGTGAACACCACGACGCCGGCGCGGAACACCTTGCGGTAGCCAAGCACGTCACCCAGGGACGACAGCGGCAGCAGCGACACGACGACCGCGATCTGGAAGGCGTTGACGATCCAGACCGAGCGCGATGCCGTGGTCTCGAGGTCCCGCGCGATCACCGGCAGCGCGACGTTGGCCAGCGAGCCGTTGAGCACCGTCATCGCCAGGCCAATGGCGATCGCCGCCACGGCCCAGTGGCGCCGCGGCGTCGGCAAGCCGTCGCCGGCATCGATCGGCAGCGTGGTCATGGATTACTGCAGCACCGTCGGTGCATCGCCGGCAACAGTGGTGCGCTGCATCAGGCGCTTGTACGTCACCGAATCGTAGGGCGTGGCGCGGTGCAGGACGGCCCGGTTGTCCCAGATGATGAGGTCGCCCTGGCGCCACTGATGCGCCCAGCAGAACGCCGGCTGCGTCGCGTGCGCCGTCAGCTCATCGAGCAGGGCGCGACCGTCGGCGAACGGCTGGCCGACGATGTGCGAGGCATGCGCGCTGACGTACAGCGCCCTGCGGCCGTTGATCGGGTTCACCCGCACCAGGCGCTGCTTGACCGGCGGCACCTCGGCTTTCTGTGCCTCGGTCAGCACCGTGGGGTCGACCAGGCTGCGCGAGTAGGCCAGCGAATGCTCGGCCACCAGCGACTCGATCTTCTGCTTCATCGCCTCGGACAGGCCGGCATAGGCCGCGCGCAGGCTGGCGAACTCGGTATCGCCACCCTCGGGCGGGCAGATGCGGCCCGACAGCAGCGAGCACAGCGCCGGCACCTTCTTGAACGAGCTGTCAGTGTGCCAGAAGTAATTGGCCTTCTGGTAGATCATGCGCCGGTCCGCGGGCGGGATCACGGCGCCGGTATCGATGTCCAGGTTCGATTGCCGTGCGAAGGCGGTGCCGCCGGCCGGGTTGGCGCTGACCGTGGTCTCCAGCGGACCGAACAGCGTGCTGAAGGCGACCTGCTGCGCATCGTCGATCGGCTGGTCGCGCAGCAGCACGACCGAGTGCTCCTCGAAGGCGGCGCGGATCTCGCCGAACACGACGGCATCCACCGGCCGCGTCAGGTCGGCGCCACCGATCTCAACGCCGAACAGGGGATGCAGCTTGCGGAACGTCAGGGTCATGGTCATCGGCTTGTAACACGCCGGCGCAGTCTAGCGCGACCCGGTGTTGCCGGTTGTGCAGGTGCTGCAAGGCAGGCCCGTTCAACCGTGATCTTGCGCCGGTGGGGTCGCGGCGCACGGTTTTTGGGCAATCGAGACTCACGTACGAAAGCGGCTCACCACGGCCCGCAGATTTTTCCCCATGATGCAGGTGATGGTCACCAAACTGTCGCGGATCCGTCATCGAGCATTTACCGCCGGACCATAGGCATCGCGCTGCAACGACAGGAGCGATGCACGCGTGACGGTCGACGCCATCATCACGGCCGACGTTCTGGACGTTCCGTCCAGCCCGGTCCGGACGGTTCGCCGGCGACGGCCGCCCTCGTGGCGCCTGGCCTATGCCCTGTTGCTGCCGTCGCTGTTGGGTCTGGCGGCCTTCACCTATCTGCCGGTGCTGCGGGTGGCGATCGACGCGCTCTATGTGACGCCCCATGGCGCCGGCGGCGTGGCGCGCTTTGCCGGCCTGGAGAATTTCGCCCGGGTGCTGGGCGATCCGGCATTCCGCCAGGCCGCGCTGAACAACCTGGTCTATGCCATCGGCACCGTCGTGCCGAGCGTGGTGCTGGCGCTCCTCTTCGCGCTCGCGGTCCGGCGCTCGACCCGGTTCAACGCCGTGGTGCGCACCATCCTGTTCTTTCCGTCGCTGGTGCCGCTGGTGGCGGCCGCGTCGCTGTTCTTCTTCATCTTCCTGCCTGGCGTCGGGTTGCTCGACTATTACCTGGCCAAGCTCGGCGTCAGCGGGCCCAACTGGATCGGCAACACCGACGTGGCGCTGTGGTCGATCGTCGGCCTCACGGTGTGGAAGAACGCCGGCTACTACATGCTCTTCTATATCGCCGGCCTGCAGAACGTGCCGCGCGATCATATCGAGGCCGCCACGGTGGATGGCGCCAACGCCCTGCAGCGGCTGTGGTACGTCATCCTGCCGGCCTTGCGGCCGACCACGGTGTTCGTCATCACCATCGCGCTGATCCACATGCTGACGGCGGTGGATCATGTGGTGGTGCTGACCAAGGGCGGCCCCAGCAACGCCACCAACCTGCTGCTGTTCTACATCTTCCAGGAGGCGCACGAGAACTTCGATACCGGCAAGGCCGCCGCCGCGACGGTGATCAGTGTCGCGGTGCTGCTGTTGGTCTCGCTGGGCTCGCTGCGCGGCATGGAAGCGGGAAGTCGTCGTGAGGCTTGACCGCCATGTCGGCCCGGCGCTGATCGCGGCCACGGTCGCGGCCATCGCCTTCGTGTGGGCAACGCCCTTCCTGTGGACGCTGGTGGCCGCATTCCGGCCCGAGAGCGCCGGCAGTGCCGGCATGGCATCGCTGCTGCCCGATTTCACACCGACCCTGTCCAACTTCCGGCTGGCGCTGGAGAGCGGCGATTTCGGCCTCTACTACCTCAACACGATCGTCGTCGTGGTCGGCGTCCTGGGCGTGCAGCTGGTCACCATCAGCCTGGCCGGCTACGCCTTCGCGCGGCTGGAGTTTCCCGGCCGCGACACGCTGTTCTACGTCTTCCTGGTCCAGCTGATGCTGGTGCCGTCGGCGCTGATCGTGCCCAACCTGCGCACGACGGTCGATCTTGGCCTGTACGACACGCTGGCCGGCGTCATGGCGCCGTACTTCGCCTCGGCCTTCGGCACCTTCCTGATGCGCCAGACCTTCCGCGGCATCCCGCGCGACTTCGAGGAGGCGGCCGCGATCGATGGCGCGCCGTGGTGGGCGATCGTCTGGCATGTCCTGCTGCCCATGGCGCGGCCCGGGCTGATCGCGTTCGCCATCGTGTCGGTGACGGCGCACTGGAACGAGTTCCTGTGGCCGCTGATGGTGATCAACGATCCCGCCAACCACACGCTCACCATCGGGCTGGCGACCTTCACCAAGGGAGCTGAGGGCGCCAAGGAATGGGGCGTGCTGGCGGCCGGCACCTTGCTGGTGATGGCGCCGCTGGCGGTCGTCTTCGTCGCCTTCCAGCGCCGCTTCGTCGACAGCTTCGTGTTCAGTGGAATCAAAGGGTAACAATGGAGAGAGGCATGCACGTCATTCGCAGGCTGAGCGCCGGCGCACTCGCCGCCGCGCTGGTGCTGGCATCGAGCGTGGCCTGGGCGCAGACCAAGATCGAGTTTTTCTTCCCGGTGCCGGTCGAGGGCAAGCTGGCGCGTGAGATGACGCGGCTGGTGAAGCAGTTCAACGACAGCCAGAAGGATGTCGAGGTCACCGCCGTCTACACCGGCAGCTACGACGAGACCAAGCTCAAGGCGCAGGCCGCGGCCAAGGCCGGCAAGCCGCCGTCGGTGGTGCTGATGAGCGCCAACTTCAACGTCGATCTGAAGCTGGCCGGCGACATCCTCTCGCTCGAGCCGTTCCTCGCCGCCGAGGGCACGACGCGCGAGAAGTTCCTCGGCGACTTCTGGCCGGCGCTGCACGCCAACGCCACGGTCGACGGCGAGCTCTACGGCGTGCCGTTCCACAACTCCACGCCGCTGCTCTATATCAATGCGACGCACTTCAAGGAGGCCGGCCTCGATCCGGCCAAGCCGCCGCGGACCTGGGTCGAGCTGGTCGATGCCGCCAAGAAGCTCACCAAGCGCGACGGCGAAAAGATCGAGCGCCACGGCTTCATGATGCCGGGCGGCTACGACTATCTCGGCTGGTTGATGAGCGCGCTGTCGATGTCCAATGGCGGCCGCTATTTCAATGAAAGCTACGGCGGCGAGGTCTACTACGACACGCCCTCGATGCTGGGCGCCGCCCGGCTGGTCGAGGACCTGGTCTACAAGCACAAGGTCATGCCCTCGGGCGTGGTCGAGGCCGGCGGCGTGTCGACGGCGTTCTTCGCCGGCAAGGCGTCGATGGTGCTGCTGTCGACCGGCTCGCTCTCCTTCATCCGCGAGAACATGAAGACGCCGTACGACGTCGCCTTCGTGCCGCGCAACGTGCGCAACGCGGTGCCGATCGGCGGCGCCTCGCTGGTGATGTTCAAGGGCCAGAGCGAAGCGAGCCAACAGGCCGGCTGGAAGTTCGTGCGCTGGCTGTCGTCCGCCGACGTGCTGGGCGGCTGGAGCCGGTTCACCGGCTACTTCGCGCCGCGCAAGTCGGCCTATGACACGGCGGAGATGAAGGAATTCATCGCCCGCAACCCCGACGCCAAGGTGGCGCTCGACCAGCTCGCCTACGCCCAGCCCTGGTTCGCGACCTACCAGACCGTGGCCGTGCGCAAGGCGCTGGAGGACGAGATGCAGGCCGTCATGAACGGCAAGAAGAAGGCCGAGCAGGCGGTCAAGGACGCCCAGCGCAAGGCCGACGAATTGCTGCGGCCCTACATCGATCAGACGGCATTGAAGCTGCCGTAGCCCGTTCCTTCCCCCGGAGGGGGAAGGTGGCGCGCAGCGCCGGAAGGGGGGTGTTCCAATGGAATCGGTGCCTCATGGATAGTTCGAATCAGATCGAACATCCCCCATCCGCCCTTCGGGCACCTTCCCTCTCCGGGGGAAGGTAGGGGAGGCGAAGCCTTCATTCTTCTTCAGGGAGCGACTCATGATCATTGCCCAGATCACCGACCTGCATGTCCGCCCGCCGGGCCGCCTGGCCTATGACCGGGTCGACACCAACGCCATGCTGCGATCAGCCGTCGCGGCGCTGATGAAGCTGGAACGGCGGCCCGACGTCGTGCTGGCGTCGGGCGATCTCACCGATTGCGGCCTGCTCGAGGAATACGAGACCTTGCGCGCGCTACTCGCGCCGCTGTCGATGCCGGTCTACCTGGTGCCCGGCAACCATGACCGGCGCGAGAACCTGCGTGCCATCTTCGGCGCCGACGGTTACCTGCCGGCCGACGGCGCGCTCCTGCACTACGTGATCGATGATCATCCGGTGCGGCTGATCGGCCTGGACACCGTGATCCCCGGCGAAGGCCATGGGCTGATGTGCACGCGGCGGCTGGCCTGGCTGGAGCAGCAGCTGGCGCGTGAGCCGGGTGAGCCGACGGTGATCTTCATGCATCACCCGCCGTTCCTCACCGGCCTCGCCGACATGGACCGCATCAACTGCCGTGGCGGCGATCAGATGGCCGACATCGTGGCGCGCTTTCCCAACGTCGAGCGCGTGCTGTGCGGCCATCATCACCGGCCGATCCAGACCCGCTGGGCCGGCACCCTGGCATCGGTGGCGCCCAGCACGGCGCATCAGGTCGTGCTCGACCTGCAGCCCGACAACAGCCCGTCGATGTTCAACCTCGAGCCGCCGGCGTACCAGCTCCATGTCTGGTCGCCGTACACCGGCCTGGTGAGCCACACCGCCTATGTCGACACGTTCGCCGGGCCGTACCCGTTCGTGCTCGATCCCGAATATCCCGGCCACCGCCAGGTCGAGGCAATCGCCGCAGAAGCCGCCGAGTAGGAGTAGTGCAATGACGCGCAGGAACGTCCTGTTGATCGTGGTCGACCAATGGCGCGGCGACATGCTGCCGTGCCTGGGTGCCGATTTCCTGAAACTGCCGAATATCGAACGCCTGTGCCGCGAGGGCGTGACGTTCCGCAACCACTACACGCAGGCGGCGCCCTGCGGGCCGGCGCGGGCCAGCCTGCTGACCGGCCTCTACCAGATGAACCATCGGGCGGTGCAGAACACCATCCCGCTCGATGCGCGCCACGACAATCTCGGCAAGATGCTGCGCCGCATCGGCTACGACCCGGCGCTGGTCGGCTACACGACCACCACGCCCGACCCGCGCGCCACGACATCGGATGATCCGCGCTTCAAGATCCTGGGCGACGTGATGGAGGGTTTCCGTCCGGTCGGCGCCTTCGAGCCCTACATGGAAGCCTATTTCGCCTGGCTGCTGGCCAACGGCGTCGACGTGCCGGCGCAGCGCGCCGACATCTGGCTGCCGAAGGAGGGCGCGGCGGGTCCGACGACGGCGGCGGCGCGGGTGCCGGCCGAGTTCTCCGACACCGCGTGGTTCACCGAACGGGCATTGACCTATCTGCGCGGCCGCGCCGGCAATCCCTGGTTCCTGCACCTGGGCTACTACCGGCCGCATCCGCCCTTCATCGCGCCGCATCCGTTCAACCGCATGTACGATCCGGCCGCCATGCCGGTGCCGGTGCGCGCGGCCTCGCCGCAGGCAGAGGCGCAGCAGCATCCGCTGCTGGACTTCTACGTCAACGACATCCAGCAATCGAGCTTCTTCCACGGCGGCAGCGGGCTGGGCAGTGCCATGACCGAAGCCGAGGTGCGCCAGATGCGCGCCGCCTATTGCGGACTGATGAGCGAGATCGACCATCACCTGGGCCGCGTGTTCGCCTATCTCCAGGAGTCCGGCCAGTGGGACGACACCCTGATCGTGCTGACCTGTGATCACGGCGAGCAGTTGGGCGATCATCACCTGCTGGGCAAGATCGGCTACTTCGACCAGTCGTTCCACATCCCCATGATCGTGCGCGATCCGCGGCCGCAGGCGGCGGCCACGCGCGGCAGCATCGTCAGCCACTTCACCGAAACCATCGACACGCTGCCCACCGTCCTCGACTGGCTCGACGCCGAGGTTCCGCCGCAGGTCGACGGCCGCTCGCTGCTGCCCTTCGTCGACGGCACGCCGCCGGATGATTGGCGTACCGAGGTTCACTACGAGTACGACTTCCGCGACGTCTACTACTCCAAGGCCGAGTCGGCGCTGGGCCTGCACATGGACCGTGCCAGCCTCGCGGTGGTGCAGGACGCGCGCTACAAATACGTGCACTTCGCCGCTCTGCCGCCGCTGTTCTTCGACCTGCGGCAGGATCCCGGGCAGTTCGTGAACCGCGCCGAGGATCCGGGCTACGCCAGCCTGGTACGCACCTACAGCCAGAAGATGCTCGACTGGCGGCTGTCGTTCGCCGAACGCACGCTGACCGGCTACCGCGCCAGCCCCGCGGGGCTGCAGTCGCGGCGCTAGTTTCCTCCCCACGACAGTGGGGAGGTGCCCCGAAGGGGCGGAGGGGACCCGACGAGGTCTTTATAACTGAGACCACGTGGGCTCCCCCTCCGGCCTTCGGCCACCTCCCCCAACTGTGTTGGGGGAGGATGACGATAACAGGGAGACCGATATGAAACACCTCACCTCTCGACGCCGCACCCTCGCCGGCATCGGTGCCGCCGCCGCGTCGGCCGCGCTGCCGCGCTTTGCCATCGCGCAGGCCGACGACCGGCCGTCCATCACCATCGCCGTGCAGCAGAACACCAACACCAACACGCTGACGCCGCTGCGCGAGCAGAGCAATGTCGGCGCCCGCATGATCTACAGCTTCCTCGAGCCGCTGATCGACGCCAAGCATCAGGCCGACCTGTCACCGCAGCCGGGGCTGGCCACCGAGTGGCGCCGGGTCGACGACAAGACGCTCGACCTCAAGATCCGCGCCGGCGTGAAGTTCCACAACGGCGATCCGATGACGGTCGAGGACGTCCTCTTCAGCTTCGGGCCCGAGCACATGTTCGGCAACCCGGATCCGAAGAAGCAGTCCGGCACCATGTTCGCGACCCAGCCCGGCGCCGCCGGCAAGGAAGCGCCGCCGGAGGTGCAGGCGATCGCACGCCGCCTGTGGCCCAAGCTGGAGCGGGTCGAGATCGTCGACAAGGAGACGGTGCGCTTCATCAACGGCGTGCCGGATGTCACGTTGGAGGGTCGCATCGGCCGCTTCGGCTCGGAGATCGTGAGCCGACGGTCGCTGCTCGAGGCGCCGGACTGGCTGACCTGGGCGCGCCGTCCGGTCGGCACCGGTCCCTACCGCATCGCCGAGTTCAAGCCCGACACCCATCTGGTGCTCGAGGCGTTCGACGAGTACTGGGGCGGCCGGCCGCCGGTGAAGCAGATCAAGTTCGCCGTCGTGCCCGAGGTGTCGAGCCGGGTGAACGGCCTGCTGTCGGGCCAGTACGATTTCGCCTGCGATATCCCGCCCGACCAGATCGCCGTCATCGAAAAGAGTCCGCGCCATCACGTGGTCGGCGGCACGATCACCAATCACCGCCTGATCTGCTTCGACAAGAACCACCCGCAGCTCGCCGATGCGCGCATCCGGCGTGCCATGGCGCTGGCGATCGATCGCAAGCTGATCGTCGACACGCTGTGGGGCGGTCGCACCGCGATCCCGCGCGGCCTGCAGTGGGAGTATTACGGCCGCATGTTCCTGGCCGATTGGCCGCAGCCGGCTTACGACCCCGATCAGGCGGCGAAGCTGATCAAGGAGGCCGGCTACAAGGGCGAGCCGATCCCGTTCCGCGTGCTGAACAACTACTACACCAACCAGGTGCCGACGGCGCAGATCCTGACCGAGATGTGGCGTGCCGTGGGGCTGAACGTGCGCATCCAGATGAAGGAGAACTGGCAGCAGATCTTCGAGAAGAACGAGCCGCGCGCCGTGCGCGACTGGTCCAACTCGGCGCCGTTCGGCGATCCGGTCAGCTCCATCGTCAACCAGCACGGCCCCTCCGGCCAGCAGCAGCAGGTCGGCGAATGGACCAACCCGGAGTTCAACCAGCTGTCGGATGAGCTGGAGTCCAGCACCGACATGGACCGCCGCCGTGCCGTCTTCCGCCGCATGCTGCAGATCGCCGAGGTCGAGGATCCGGCATTCACGGTGCTGCACCAGAACGTCATCTTCTACGGCAAGCGCAAGACCATCGACTGGAAGCCGTCGGCGCTGCAGTACATGGACTTCCGCGCCCGCAACTTCCGCGCCGTGAGCACGTGATGCTTTCCCTCCCCCAACGCAGTTGGGGGAGGTGGCCGAAGGCCGGAGGGGACCCGACGTGGTTTCAGTTACCAGGCCCACGTCGGCTCCCCTCCGCCCCTTCGGGGCACCTCCCCACTGCGTGGGGAGGATCAAGAAGAGAGGCCCCACCATGCCCCTGATCGAAATCCGCGATCTTGTTGTCGACTTCGACACCGGCAAGCGCGTCGTGCGCGCGCTGCATGGGATCGACCTAGTGCTCGAGCGTGGCGAGTCGCTGGGCCTGGTCGGCGAAAGCGGCTGCGGCAAGAGCGTCACGTGGCTGGCCGCGCTCGGCCTGCTGGGGCCGCGCGCCCATGTGCAAGGTGACGTGCGCCTGGAAGGCGTGCCGTTGCTGGGCGCCGATGCGCGCCGGCTCGAACGGGTGCGCGGCCGGCGCATCGCCATGATCTTCCAGGACCCGACCAGCTCGCTCAATCCCGTGCACCGCATCGGCACGCAGCTCGCCGAGGCGCTGGTGCTCCATCGCGGCATGAACGATCGGTCGGCGTGGACCGAAGCGCGCCGGCTGCTCGACCGCGTCGGCATCGCCAATGCCGCCCAGCGGCTCAACGACTATCCGCACCAGCTGTCCGGCGGCATGAACCAGCGCGTGATGATCGCCATGGCGCTGGCGGGTGAGCCCGACGTGCTGAT
Source organism: Vineibacter sp. (assembly GCA_035279205.1). GTDB lineage: Bacteria > Pseudomonadota > Alphaproteobacteria > Reyranellales > Reyranellaceae > Vineibacter. The sequence goes on along the minus strand of DATEIF010000077.1, from coordinate 1,764 downwards.
CGCCGACGAGCCCACGACGGCGCTCGATGCCACCATCCAGGCGCAGATCCTCGATCTGCTGCGCGGTCTGCGCGACGACGGCGGCATGGCGCTGGTGCTGATCTCGCACGATCTCGGCGTCGTGGCCGAGAACTGCCAGCGCATCGCGGTGATGTATTGCGGCCGCATCGTCGAGACCGCGACCGTGGCCGATCTGTTCGCGCATCCGGCGCATCCCTACACGCGGGGCCTGCTGGCGGCGTTGCCCGAGATGGAAGGCCCGGTGCGCCGGCTCGAGCCGATCCCCGGCAGCGTGCCGGAGCCGTGGAACCTGCCGTCCGGCTGCGCCTTCGAGCCGCGCTGCCTGCACGCCCGCAGCGAGTGCCGTGCATCCGTGCCGACACCGCACCGCGTCGCCGCCGGCCATAGCGCGGCGTGCGTGCGCTTCGGCGCCCTGGTCTCGGACCAGGCACCGCAAGGCACCCGCCTGCGCGAGGTGGCGTGATGTCAACCCTTCTCCCCGCGTAGGCGGGGAGAAGGTGCCCGAAGGGCGGATGAGGGGTTTTTGCGATGGTAATGCGGACGAAGGCAGCGAGCGTATCCCGAGGCTGTGAAGCCCCTCATCCGGCGCTTCGCGCCACCTTCTCCCCGCCTGCGCGGGGAGAAGGGATACTCCCATGACCGCGCTCCTTGAAGCGGACAACATCCGCCGCCATTTCCGCGTGCGCCGGAGCGGCTGGCTCGGCGCTGGTGCCACGCTCAAGGCCGTCGATGGCGTCTCGTTCCAGGTCGCGCCGGGCCGCACGCTGAGCCTGGTGGGCGAGAGCGGTTGCGGCAAGTCGACCACGGCGCGTCTGGCGCTGGGCCTGCTGCCGCTGAGCGGCGGCAGCGTGCGCTTCGCCGGTGAACCCGTCGGCGCGACCTACGATGCCGCCTGGCGCCTGCAGCGTCAGCGCCTGCAGCTGGTGTTCCAGGACACCATGGGCGCACTCGACCGGCGCATCGCGGTCGGCCGCCAGATCATCGAGCCGCTGGAGATCCATGGCATCGGCGGCCCCGCCGATCAGCGCGCCCAGGGCATGGCGCTGCTCGAGGCCGTCGGCCTGAAGCCGCATGTGTTCGACCGCTATCCGCACGAGCTCTCGGGCGGCCAGCGCCAGCGCGTGGTGCTGGCACGCGCGTTGATCCTGAAGCCGCAGCTCATTGCCTGCGACGAGCCGATCGCGGCGCTGGATGTGTCGATCCAGGCCCAGGTCATCAACCTGCTGATCGATCTGCAGGAGCGCTTCAACGTCGCCTACCTTTTCATCAGCCACGACCTGAAGGTTGTGCGCCAGATCAGCCACGCGGTGGCGGTGATGTATCTCGGCCGCATCGTCGAGCACGGCACGCCCGACCGGCTGTTCCGGCAGCCCGAGCATCCCTATACCCGCGCGCTGGTCTCGGCGATCCCCGTCGCATCGCCCACGCGCGCGCGCCAGCGCCTGCTGCTGTCGGGCGATCCGCCCAACCCCATCGACGTGCCCACGGGCTGTGCCTTCCACACGCGCTGCCCGTTGGCGATGCCGGCCTGTCGCACGCAGACGCCTGAGCTGCGCGCACTGCCCGACGGCCATCGCGTCGCCTGCCATCTGGCGCATGGCGCTGCGGGCGTGGTTGCGCCGGCAGCGGCGTAAGGAGTGATGCCATGACGTCCAGCCGAGAGCACCTGGGAGCGCGGGCGTCCCGCCCGCTCTTCTCTCGGCGCTGCGCGCAAAGGCGAAAGCTTAAGCTTTCGCCGGAGAT
>DATEIF010000076.1:0-3445 GCA_035279205.1 Vineibacter sp. | reverse complement strand
CTCGCCCTGACGGGCCTGTTGCTGCTGGCCGCGGCCGGCTTGATGGTGCTGAAGCGGGATGCTGACGGTGCCGGCGATCGCCACGTTAGCGCGGGCCTGGCGCTGCTCGCGGGAGGTGCCACCGGTTTTCTTGCCGGGCTTACGGGCATCGGCGGCGGTGTCTTCCTGGCACCCCTGGTGATCGCACTGGGGTGGGCCTCGCCGCGGCAGGCTGCGGCCCTGTCGGCACCTTACATCCTGGCGAATTCCGTCGTCGGTTTCGCCGGTGTCTTTGCAGCGGGCCAACGGGTTGCACCCGGGATCACCATGTACGCCGTGGCCGCCCTGGTCGGGGCGGCGATGGGCAGCGCCATCGGCTCTCAATGGATGTCCAACCGCCTGACGCGCTACATGCTGGCCCTGGTTCTCGGTGGCGCCGGCCTGAGATTGCTGTTGCGCTGATACGCCCGGCGGTTACATCCGGCCGTACGCCTTGCCGGCGCCATTTTCCGACGCGACAGCTAGGGCAACGAAGGCCAGGCGCCTGGCAAGGGAGGTGTTCGATGGTCCTGTCGGTCACCGCGTGCCGCCGCGCGGCGGCTCTGCTGCTTCTCACCCTCATCGCCTTGCCCGCCGCTGCCCAGCGCGACGGCGGCTCGCCGCTGCCGCCGCTTGTTCGTGATGGGGCGCCCACGCTGGCGCCGCTGGTCGAGCGGGTGTCGCCGTCGGTTGTCAGCGTCTCCGTGGTTCACAGCGCGCCGCAGGAGCAGAACCCGTTGCTGCGCGATCCGGTCTTCCGCCGCTTCTTCGGGCAGCAGGACAGAACCCAACGGCCGACGCTTGCCGCCGGTTCCGGCGTCATTGTCGATGCCACCAACGGCTACGTCGTTACCAATGCGCATGTCGTCGCCAATGCCCAGCGCATCCGCGTGGTGCTGCCCGACCGCCGGGGGTTCGACGCCAAGCTTGTCGGTGCCGACCGCATCAGCGACATCGCGGTGCTACGCATTTCGGCCGAGCGACTGGTAGCGCTGCCGCTGGGCGATTCGGACGCCGTGCGGGTCGGCGACTACGTGGTCGCGATCGGCAATCCGTTCGGCATCGGACAAACCGTGACTGCCGGCATCGTCAGCGGCCTGGGCCGCAGTGGGCTCAGCGAAGGCACACTGGAGAATTTCATCCAGACCGACGCGCCGATCAATCCGGGCAACTCCGGCGGCGCGCTGATCGATCTCTATGGGCGCCTTGTCGGCATCAACTCGGCCATCATCGGACCGGCCGGTGGCAATGTCGGCATCGGCTTTGCCGTGCCGACCAACATCATGCGCGCCGTGATGGCTCAGTTGGTGGCAACGGGCAAGGTGCGGTATGCGCGCCTGGGTGTTGCGGTGACCGACCTTGTTGGCGATGGCAGCGGGCGCGAGGGCGTCAATGTCACTCGCATCGAGCCGGGATCGGGTGCCGATAAGGCTGGCCTGCGCAACGGTGATGTCATCGTCGCAGTCGATGGTCGCCCGATTCGATCGGCGTCCGACCTGCGCAGCAAGATCGCGCTGGCGCCGGTCGACTCGACGGTGAAGGTCGACGTCGTGCGCGACGGCAAGCCGATGACGTTCGATATACGGCTCAGCGGCACTTGAGAGACGGCGCCGTCACGACGCCGACGCGTTTGGGCGGCGCGATGGGCAGAACGAGCCTGCGTGTGCTAACAGCTGCGCGCGAGATCCGGCGGTAGTAGAAGCCATCGGCAATCGATAAGGTCGGTGCCGGAACCGACATATTGCGCGGACATTGATTGCAGGGGGAGAAAGCCTTGACCGATCCAGCCCCGACACAGCCGATGGGAATCCTCGAACGCCGTCGGATCGAAGCGGAGATCATCAAGCCGATCTACGAGGAGATGAAGGAAGCCTTCGGCGAGGTTGCGGCCCGCGGCGTCATCGAGCGTGCCGTGAAGAAAGCCGCGATCGAGGCCGGCCGGCAGTTTGCTGCCCAGGCGCCGGGTGGCACTTCGATTGCAAGCTTTGCCGCGATCCAGCCGCTGTGGACCCAGGGCGACGCTTTGCGCATCCAGCCCGTGGCGCAGGATGATGCGACGCTGGCATTCAATGTGACGCGCTGCCGCTATGCCGAAATGTACCGTGCCATGGGGTTGGGCGAGATCGGCCACCTGCTGTCGTGCAATCGCGACGGTACCTTCATCGAGGGCTATGATTCGCGAATCAAGATGGAGCGCACTCAGACCATCATGCAGGGCGCGAGCCACTGCGATTTCCGTTACCGGATGACGGAGGATGGGAAGAGCTAGCCGGTTTCATCCCGCGAATCGCCCGGCGCAAAAACCTTGCGCGGCGTTCGCCGGATCGCCAGCCTGAGACGGGGGTAGATCAACGCGATGGTCACGGTCGCAGAGCTGGTGCAGTCGGTCGCACGGCGGCTGGAGGGTGTCGGCATCACCGATGGCCGGCTCGAGGCGCGGCTGCTGCTGGCCGAAGCCGCCGAGTGGACCTTGGAGAAGATTGTCGCCGAGCGTGACGCGGCCCTGGAGTCTGGGATCGTCGCACGGGTCGAACGGCTGGCGGCGCGGCGACTGGCGCGGGAGCCGATGTCCCATGTCCTGGGCTGGCGCGAGTTCTGGAGCTTGCGCTTCAAGATCACGCCCGACGTGCTGACGCCGCGGCCCGATAGCGAGACGCTGGTCGAGGCCGTGCTGCGTGCGCTGCCCGATCGCGCCGCCAAGCTGCGGCTCCTCGATCTGGGAGTGGGCTCGGGCTGCCTGCTGCTGGCGCTGCTCCATGAACTGCCGCAGGCCAGCGGCGTCGGCATCGATCGCAGCGCGCGGGCCTTGGTGGTGGCGCGGCAAAACGCCCGGGCGCTGGGGTTGGCGGATCGCACCGAGCTGAAGGCCGGCGACTGGGGAGACGACGTGGCGGAGGTCTTTGACATCGTGGTGTCGAACCCGCCCTACGTGCGCAGCGACGATATCGAAACCCTCGATCCGGAGGTGTCCGAGCACGAGCCCTGGCTGGCGCTCGACGGCGGTTCGGATGGCCTCGATTGCTACCGCCGGCTGGCGGGCCAACTCGGCTATCTGGTGCGGCCCGGCGGCATCGTGGCGCTGGAGGTCGGAAAGGGACAGGCGGCGGTGGTCGCCCGTCTCATTCGCGCTGCCGGCTTTATCGACATCAGCACGCACAACGATCTGGCAGGTATCCCGCGCGCCATTCTCGCTCGCAGGTCCAGCCCGGGTTAGCGGGTTTTTTAGAGAAACTGTTATGCGTAACAATGGCCCAGCCCCTGTTTTCCAGGGTTGTCCCGGGAGAAATCGATTGGCAACCACTTGGGAACGCTATAGGTTGCGTCATCCGACAAGGGTGAAGGCCGGCTCAATTGGCTGGCACATTGAACCCCTCCCTGGTGTCCGTGACGGGGCCCGTGATAGTGCGGGCGGAGGCAGATGTCGGAT